>NZ_JAPTFO010000024.1:0-53215 GCF_030985515.1 Stenotrophomonas sp. Sm10 | reverse complement strand
CCCCCGGCCCGCCCGGGAGGCCCCCACCGGTAGAACGGACCCCGATGAAGATTTCCTTTGCCGCCGTACTCGCGCTCGGTCTTCTTGTCCCCAGCGCCGCCTTCGCCAAGTCCACCGACCGCAACGAAGACATGCACATCGATTCCGGCGCCCAGTCCGGCACGCTCACCGGCGACGGCAAGACCGTGCTGTCGCAGGGCGTGATCATCACCCAGGGCACGCTGGACCTGCGCTCGTCCGAGGCCGAGATCTACCTCAAGGATGGCGAAGCCGTGCGCGCGGTGTTCACTGGCAAGCAGGCCAAGATGAAGCAGCAGCTCGATGACGGCACCTGGATGGATGCCGTTGCCGACCGCATCGACTACGACATCAAGACCGAGATCATCACCCTGACCGGCAACTACAAGGTCACCAGCGCGCGCGGCACCAATGCCGGCCAGCGCATGGTCTACAACACCCGCACCGGCGAAATGAACTCCGGTGGTGACGGCAGCCGTGTGCGCACCGTCATCCCGCCGAAGAACAAGACCCCGGCCGCGCCTGCGGCACAGCCCAAGGCCACCACGCCGGCGCAGCCGGCCGGGAGCAGGAAGTAATGCTCGTCGCCAAGGGCCTGCGCAAGAAGTACAAGCAGCGCGAAGTCGTCAAGGATTTCGGGCTGACCCTCGACGCCGGCGAAGTGGTCGGCCTGCTGGGCCCCAACGGTGCCGGCAAGACCACCTGCTTCTACATGATCGTCGGCCTGGTTGCGGCTGACGCTGGCAGCATCGTGCTCGACGGCAAGGACATCACCGGCGACCCGATGTATACCCGCGCCAAGCAGGGCGTGGGCTATCTGCCGCAGGAACCGTCGGTGTTCCGCAAGCTGACCGTGGCCGACAACATCCGCCTGGTGCTGGAGCTGCGCGAAGACCTGGATGCGGCCGGCCGCGAGCGCGAATTGAACAGCCTGCTCGACGAACTGCAGCTGGGCCATGTTGCCGACCAGCTTGGCGCCAGCCTGTCCGGTGGCGAACGCCGCCGCTGCGAGATCGCCCGCGCCCTGGCAGCGCAGCCGCGCCTGATCCTGCTTGACGAGCCGTTCGCCGGTGTCGATCCGATTTCGGTCGGCGAGATCCAGCGCATCGTCACCCATCTCAAGCAGCGTGGCATCGGCGTGCTGATCACCGACCACAACGTGCGCGAGACCTTGGGTATCTGCGACCGCGCGTATATCCTCGCCGAGGGCAGCGTGCTGGCCCAGGGTTCGCCGGAAGCGATCCTGGACAACGCCGATGTACGCCGCGTCTACCTCGGGGATTCCTTCAAGCTGTGAAGCAGTCGCCGGGTCCCTTTCCTTCCTTTCGGCACAGGCATGAAGACTCGGCTGCAGACATCGTTGGGACAGCAACTGGTGCTTACGCCCCAGTTGCAGCAGGCGATCAAGCTGCTGCAGATGTCCACCACCGAGCTGGAGCTGGAAATCGCGCAGGCGGTGGAAAGCAATCCGCTGCTGGACTGGGCCGACAGCAGTGACAGCAGCAGTCCTGCCGGCGAAGGCGACGACAACGATGCGCCCGCAGAACGCGCCGATGCCGGCGACGACTGGGCGCCGGCGGAACTGGACTGGAACGCGTCCGGCAGCGGCGGCAGCTTCGACGATGACGACGACAATGGCAGCGCCGCCGAGCGCGTAGCCGAAACCGAAACGCTGGCCGACCATCTGCTGTGGCAGCTGCATCTGTCGCATCTGTCCCCACGTGATCGCAGCATCGGTGCCGCGCTCATCGATGCACTGGACGATGACGGTTATCTGCGCGAACCGCTGGGCACCATCGCCGACACCCTGTTGCCGGCGATCCACGCCGGTGAGGACGAGATCCTCGCCGTGCTGCATCGCATCCAGCGCTTCGATCCGGTGGGTGTGGCTGCACGCACGCTGGGCGAATGCCTGCTGCTGCAGCTGGATGTGCTGCCCGGCGAAACGCCCGGGCTGGCGCTGGCGCGACAGATTGCCGCAGGCCCGCTGGAACGGCTGCCACGCAGTGGCGTCGCCGGGCTTGCTCATGAGTTGAAGCAGCCGATGGACGAGGTCGAGACTGCCGTCGCGCTGCTGCGCTCGCTGGACCCGCGCCCGGGCACGCAGATCGCACCGCTGTCGCAGGACACTTACGTGGTGCCGGACGTGGTGGTATGGCGGCAGAACGGCGTGTGGCGCGCTGCACTGGCCGCCCATGCCGGGCCGAAGGTGGTGATCCACCGCGGCTACGAACAGCTTATCCGGCGTTGCGGCGATGCCGATGCCGGCTACCTGCGTGCCCAGCTGCAGGAAGCACGCTGGCTGCTGAAAGGCCTGCAGCAGCGCGGCGAAACCCTGTTGCGCGTCGTGCGCAGCCTGATCCTGCAGCAGGCCGGCTTCCTTGAATTCGGCGAGCAGGCGCTGCGCCCACTGACCCTGCGCGAGATTGCCACCGAACTGGGCCTGCACGAATCCACGGTGTCGCGTGCGATCGCCCGCAAGCACGTGCGCACCCCTCGCGGCACCCTGCCACTGCGGGCCTTCTTCGCCTCCGGCATCGATACCGACGGCGGCGGCGAGGCGTCCAGCACCGCCATCCAGGCGATGATCCGGCGCCTGATCGACGATGAGAATCCGCGCAAGCCGCTTTCTGACGCCAAGCTGGCTGACCTGCTCAAATCGTCGGGAATCCCAGTAGCGCGGCGCACCGTGGCGAAGTATCGTGAAGCCATGAACATTTCCGCCTCGCACGAAAGGGTCAGAATCGCTTGACGCGCCGCCGCGCCCGGCGGAGAGGTTCATTGGCACATCCGAACACAGGAGAAACCCGATGCGCATCGAAACGTTTGGCAAAGATGTCGAAGTCACCCCGGCCCTGCAGTCCTATGTGGAGGAAAAGCTGGCCCGGATCGGAAAGCACTTCGACCAGCACTGCGAAGCGCGGGTGACCCTCAAGCTGCAGAAGACCGAACACCATGTCGACGCCAGCCTCAACATCCCGGGCCAGACCCTGCACGCGGAGGCCAATGCCCAGACCATGTATGCCGCGATCGACCTGCTTGCGGACAAGCTTGACCGCCTGGTGATCAAGCACAAGGAGAAAAAACAGCAGCACGCGCCGCTGCCGGTGGGCGACAATGGTGGCTGATCGCCACCGTTCCCCGCAGACATGCCCCTGACTGACCTCCTGGCGGCCGTGCAGACCCAGCTCTGCACGGCCACCGACCGTGACAGCGTCCTGCAGGCCGCCGCCGGGTTGCTGGCCTGCCGCCAGGCCAATGCCGAACAGATCTATCTGAACCTGTGCCAGCGCGAAGCCCTGGGCAGCACCGCGATCGGCCATGGCATCGCCATCCCCCACGGCCGCGCGCCGACCCTGGACCGCCCCCGTGGCGCCCTGCTGCGATTGGCCGCCCCGGTCGATTTCGGCGGCGACGAACCGGTGGACCTGGTGTTCGCCATGGCCGTCCCCGCCCACTACACCCACCAGCACCTGATGCTGTTGTCCGAGCTGGCCGAACTGTTTTCCGCGCCGGACATCCGCCAGGCCCTGCGCGAAGCGGGCGATGCCCGGGCGCTGCGCGAGGCGCTGGACATGACCCCTCCTGCGAGTGCCGCATGAATACCAGCATCACCGCCCGTGAACTGTTCGAACAGCAGCGCGAGCGGCTGGGGTTGCGCTGGGCCGCCGGCAAGTCCGGTGAGAAGCGCGAGCTGGAGGCCGGCAATACCGTCTCGCGGCGTCCCTCGCTGGCCGGCTACCTCAACGCGATCTATCCCAACAAGGTGCAGATCCTGGGCACCGAGGAACTGTCCTGGCTGGATGCACTGGAACCACGCCAGCGCTGGGAGACCATCGAAAAGATCATGCAGTCGCACCCGCTGGCGCTGGTGCTGACCCGCAACCAGCCCTGCCCGGAAGACCTCCGCGCCGCTGCTGACGAATCCGGCACGCCGCTGTGGCTCTCGCCCAAGCGCGGCCACGAACTGCTCAACCACCTGTCCTACCATCTGGCGCGTACGCTGGCGCCGCGGGTGATCCTGCACGGCGTGTTCATGGAGATCTATTCCATCGGCGTGCTGATCACCGGCGAGGCCGGATCGGGCAAGAGCGAGCTGGCGCTGGAGCTGCTCACCCGCGGCCATCGCCTGGTCGCCGACGATGCCCCCGAGTTCACCCAGATCGCCCCGGACGTACTCGACGGCACCTGCCCCGAACTGCTGCAGGACCTGCTGGAAGTGCGCGGCCTGGGCGTGCTCAACGTGCGCGAGATGTTCGGCGACACGGCTGTAAAGAAGAACAAGTACCTTCGGCTGATCGTCCACCTGACCAAGCCGATGACCGAACCCACCCCACATGGCTACGAACGCCTGACCGGCGATTCGGGCACCCGCCATGTGCTGGACCTGGACGTTCCGCTGATCACCCTGCCGGTGATGCCCGGCCGCAACCTGGCCGTACTGACCGAAGCCGCGACCCGCCTGCACATCCTGCGCACCAAGGGCATCGACCCGGCGGCTATGTTCATCGCCCGCCACAGCAACCTGCTGGAACGGCGAACACCCTGATTTCCCTGCCCCTCGAAGAGCCTGTCCATGAGCACCGTCACCCCCTCCGCCCCGACCCTGATCATCGTCAGCGGCCTGTCCGGCTCGGGTAAATCCGTCGCCCTGAAGACCTTCGAGGACCAGGACTACTACTGCTCGGACAACCTGCCGATCAATCTGCTGCCCGACTTCGTGCGCAGCCTGCTGGCCAACCATGACGGCAGCGCGCCGCGCCGCCTGGCCGTGGGCATCGACGTTCGCGGACAGGCCGATCTGAGCCAGCTGGGTAACTGGCGGCAGCTGGCCACTGACGCCGGCGTGGAAGTGAAGGTACTGTTCTTCGAGGCCAGCGATGAGGCTGTGCTCAAGCGCTACGCCGACACCCGGCGCCGTCATCCGCTGAGCCAGCTGGGCCTGTCGCTGCCCGAAGCGATCGCACGCGAACGTGAATTGACGGCACCGCTGCGCCGCGAGGCCGATGCGGTGATCGATACCAGCAACCTCAACGTGCATCAGCTGCGGCGGCGGATCATCACCGAGTTCACGCTGGACCATGCCACCGGACTGTCCCTGCTGTTCGAGTCGTTCGCGTACAAGCGCGGCGTGCCGGCCGAGGCGGACTTCGTATTCGATGCGCGGGTGCTGCCCAATCCACACTGGGACCCCGATCTGCGTGCGCTGAGCGGCCGCGAACCGGGCGTGCGCGACTATCTGGAAGCACAGCCGGACGTGCAGCTTTACCTGGCCCAGCTGATGGATTTCCTCGATACGTGGCTGCCGAAACTGGGGGATGGCACCCGCAGCTACGTGACGGTGGCGTTCGGCTGCACCGGCGGCAAGCACCGCTCGGTGTTCCTGGCCGAGCGCCTGGCCCGGCATGCCCGCGAGATGGGCTGGGAAGATGTGGCCACGTATCACCGCGAACAGGATTGAGAGAGTCGGCCGGGCTGCGCCCGGCACCCGCCGGTAGTGCCGGCCGCTGGCCAGCAACAGCAACAGCAGAAGCGGCATTCCGTGGGATGGCGGGGCGGTGTGGATCTGCAGCACACGCCGTAAACCCCGCTCCGCGGTCCGGCCCAGCCGCTGGCGGCTGGGCGTTCGGGCGCTTGCGAAGCAGTGCTTCGCAAGCAAAGCGCCCTCACCCTTGGGGGCTCGATGGCGCCATCCATGGCGCCAACGGTCCTGCCTGCCCACACCGCCCCGCCTCTGACAGATTCCGTGTGCTGTTGGTGGGTGTCGACCCTGGTCGACACGATGGATCCACGCGTGCGTGGATGAATCGCTGTCAGGCATCGAAAAACGGATGGGGTCGGATCTCTTTCTCAACGGAAAGGCTCCCCTTGCGAGCAACGCTGAATACGGGACACAGTGCCCCTCATCTGCTGCTATCGCCAATTCACCTTGACCTGTTAACGTGCAGTAATGACCTGTGGCATTCTCCTCGTAACACATCCGGGGGTCGGGCCCGCCCTGCTTGAGGTGGCGACCCGGCTCCTGCGGCAATTGCCGCTGAAAACCGAAGCTTTCGAAGTACCGTTCGACGCAGACTTGGACGCCCTGCTCCCGCTCGCCTCGGCCGCCCTGCGGCGGGTCGATGCAGGGGATGGCGTGCTGATCCTGACCGACCTGTACGGCGCCAGCCCCGCCAACCTAGCCGGGCAGCTGGCCCGGTTGGGGACCCCGGTTCGCCGGGTATCGGCGCTGAGCCTGCCGATGTTGCTGCGGGTGATGAATTATCCGGAACAGGGACTGGATCTACTGCCCGCCACAGCCGCGGCGGGCACCCGTAATGGAGCGATAGTCGACGATGCTTGAACGAGAACTCACCGTGAGCAACCGCCTGGGCCTGCACGCCCGGGCCACCGCCAAGCTGGTGCAGACCCTGGCGCCGTTCCGCTGCAACGTGACCATGGCCGCCAAGGGCCGTGAGATCAACGCCAAGAGCATCATGGGCGTGATGCTGCTGGCCGCCGGCCAGGGCACTCCGGTCACGGTGCGCATCAACGGCGAGGACGAAGCCGCCGCGATGGAAGCGGTGGTCGGTCTGTTCGAGCGCCGCTTCGACGAGGACAGCTGAGCGTGCCGCGCGCGCGCGCCGGCCAGGTTCCTTCCGGCCAGCGGCCGGTCCAGCTGCTGGCTGGGCACGGTGCTGCCCGTGGCGCGGCGATGGGCCGCGCACGGGTACGCCTGCCGCATGCGCTGGAGGTGGCCGAGCAACGCATCGGCGCCCACCAGGTCGAGGCCGAGCTGGCCCGCCTGCATCGTGCGGTGGATGCCGCGCGCACGGAAATGCACGAACTGCGCCAGCGCCTGCATGGCGCATTGAACCAGGAAGTGGGCGAGTTCCTGGACCTGCACGCGCTGCTGCTGGACGATCCCGAGCTGTTGTTCGGGCTGGACGAGCTGATCCGCAGCGGTCCCTACAGTGCCGGCTACGCGTTGCGCCTGCAGCGTGACCGCCTGGCCAAGGTCTTCGATGGCATGGACGATGCCTACCTGAAGAGCCGCATGGACGACCTGGACCATGTCATCGGCCGCATCCACGCGTTCCTGCAGCCTGAACGCGCGCCGGTGATGAAGGGCCTGGCCGGCGAGATCCTGGTCTGCGACAACATCGCCCCGTCCGAACTGGCCCAGCTGCAGGCCCAGGGCGTGGTTGGCATCGTCACCGCCGCCGGCAGCGCGCTGTCGCACAGCGCGATCCTGGCGCGCAGCCTGCATCTGCCGTTGATCGTGAACGTTCCGCAGCTGCTCAGCCGCATCGCCGATGGCGACGTGCTGATCATCGATGGCGCCGACGGCAGCATCACCGCCAACCCGCAGGCCGACAACCTGCGTGACTATCGCGCGCGCCTGAAGGAGCATGCGCGCGAGCAGCGCGAGCTCGGCCGCCTGCGCAGCAAGCCCAGCCGCACCCGCGACCAGGTCGACATCGCCCTGCTGGCCAATGCCGAATCGCTGGAAGACGTCACCCAGGCGCACGCGCTGGGCGCGCAGGGACTGGGCCTGTACCGCACCGAGTTCCTGTTCCTGCAGCGCAACGAGCTGCCGGATGAAGAAGAACAGTTCCAGACCTACCGGGATGCCGCGTTGGGCATGAGCGGGCGACCGGTCACCATCCGCACGCTCGATCTGGGCGCGGACAAGGCCGACCGCACCGGCCTGACCCTCAGCAATGAAGAGAACCCCGCCCTGGGTCTGCGCGGCGTACGCCTGTCGCTGGCACGCCCGAAGGTGGCCGATACCCAGCTGCGCGCGATCCTGCGCGCCTCCGCCTACGGCAAGCTGCGCGTGCTGGTGCCGATGGTCAGCACCCGCGAGGAGCTGCTGGCGGTGCGCCGGCGCATGCTCAAGCTGACCGAACAGCTGCGCGGCGAGGGCCACATGGTGTCCGACCACGTGCCGCTGGGCGCGATGATCGAAGTTCCTGCGGCAGCACTGGCGCTGGAGAGCTTCATCGACCTGGTCGATTTCCTGTCGATCGGCACCAATGACCTGGTGCAGTACCTGCTGGCCGCCGACCGCAACAACGAGGCACTGGGCGAACTGTATTCGCCACTGCATCCGGCCGTGCTGCGACTGCTGCAGATGGTGATCGAGACCGGCGCGCGTCACCGCATCCCGGTGGCGGTCTGCGGCGAGATGGCCGGCGACGCACGGATGACCCCGCTGCTGCTGGCGCTGGGCCTGACCGAGTTCAGCCTGCACCCCGGCACGCTGCTGGAAGTGCGCCGTGCGATCCGCGATGCCGATCTGGCCGCATTGCGCGCGCGCGCGCCGAAGCTGCTGGCCGCACGCGACCGCCGCGCGATCGAGCGCTGGCTGGCGCTGGTGGCCGAAACGGCCTGACTGCCGAGGGTGGTGCTGGTCGCTGGCCGGCAATCTCGTGGACTTCGATGGGGACGATTGCGGGCCAGCGGCCGGCGCAACCACCGCCCCTCGGCTATGCGTTGAAACATCCCCTTGCGATAATGACGCGCTGAACACCCCTGTTGCCGCATCCTTGCCGGGATCGCGGCTTTTCTTATCCCGCGGGAGCTGCGATGGCTGAAGCCGTACGCCACGACAAGACTGCGCGCCAACTGCGGATGCTGTCCGACGCACTGGACAGCGGTCGGCTGGGCCCGGTGCGTCGCCTGGTCAACACCCTGGCCCCGGCCGAGATCGGCAACCTGCTTGAATCGCTGCCGCCGGGCAAGCGCGAGGTGGTGTGGGGCCTGGTCGATCCGGAAGATGACGGCGAGGTGCTGGTCCACGTCGGCGACGACGTGCGCGAGAGCCTGCTCGCGGACATGGACCCGGACGAAATCATCGCCGCGGTCGAAGACCTGGACATCGACGACCTGGCCGACCTGGTCGAAGACCTGCCCGATACGGTCATCGACGAAGTCCTCAAGTCGATGGACCGCGAGAACCGTGAGCGCCTGGAACAGGTGCTGTCCTATCCCGAGGACAGTGCCGGCCGCCTGATGAACCCGGACGTGGTGACCGTGCGCGCCGACGTCAACGTGGACGTGGTGCTGCGCTACCTGCGCCTGCGCGGCGAACTGCCGGACCACACCGACCACCTGTTCGTGGTCAGCCGGCGCCATCAGTACCTTGGCCGGGTGTCGCTGGCGGCACTGGTGACCCACGAGGACACCACCCCGATCAACCGCCTGATCGACGACGAGCAGCCGGCCATCGACGTCGGCGAGAGCGACCAGGAAGTCGCGCGGCAGTTCTCCGACCATGACTGGATCTCCGCACCGGTGGTGGACGAGAACAACATCCTCGTTGGTCGCATCACCATCGATGACGTGGTCGACATCATCCGTGGCCAGGCCGAGCACCAGGCGCTGGGCGCCGCCGGCCTGGACGAGGACGAGGATCTGTTCAGCCCGGTCTGGCGCGCCATGCGCCGCCGCCTGATGTGGCTGTCGATCAACCTGTGCACGGCCTTCCTGGCCTCTAGCGTGGTCGGTCACTTCGAGGGCACCATCGACAAGCTGGTGGCGCTGGCGGTGCTGATGCCGATCGTGGCCGGCCTCGGTGGCAACGCCGGCACCCAGGTGCTGGCGCTGATGGTGCGCGGCCTGGCGCTGGGCCAGGTGGGCGCCTCCAACGCGCGCACCCTGCTGTGGAAGGAAGTGCGTGTTGCGCTGCTGAACGGCGTGATGCTCGGCTCGGTGCTGGGCCTGATCGTATTGGCCTGGTTCCATTCACCCGGGCTGTCTGCGGTGATTGCCATCGCACTGACCTGCAACCTGCTGTTCGCAGCGCTGGCCGGCGTGCTGGTGCCGCTCACACTGAAACGCTTCGGCTTCGATCCAGCGCTGGCCAGCGGTATCTTCCTGACCGCAGTGACCGACTCGATGGGCTTCTTCACTTTCCTTGGCCTGGCCACGCTGGTGCTGCTGCACTGACCGCATCGAGGATCGGCCCCCGCCACACGGGTCGTTGACTCCACCCAACCGGAACACCCATGGCAACAACGATCGAAAACTATTTCCAGCCCGGCTGGCGCGACCAGCAGCACACCTGCCCGGCCTGCGAGTGGAAGGGCAGCTCGCGCGCCATGGAGATGGAACTGGACGAGGACGCCACCGAGTATGACTGCCCGGTCTGCGAGAACCCGCTGCTGGTGGTCCTGCACCCGGATATGGCGCAGGTGCAGGCTGCGGCGGCGGCAGGCAATGCCGAAGCGCAGGAACAACTGGACATCATTGCCAGCTTCCCGCGCCCGCAGTGACGCGGCGCACGATGCCGCGCTGGCGACAGCGGACTACGATGCAGGCGATCTCGCCACTTCGGGAAACCCCATGGTCCGTTTGCTGTCGCGCTGGCTGCCACTGCTGGCCCTTCTGTTGATGAGCGGCTGCACGTCGCTGCCGGATGGCGCGCGGGGTCGCTTCGAAGCCCGCGCCGTGAAGGTGGATGGCGAGACGGCCTACTACCAGGTATTCATTCCGGCCGCATCGGCGCGTACACCGGGCTCACTGCCGGTCGTGCTGTTCCTGCACGGTTCGGGCGAGCGCGGCGCCGATGGCGTGAAGCAGACCCACGCGGGGCTGGGACCGTACCTGCGCGAGCAGGCCGCCGATTTCCCTGCGTTGGCCGTATTTCCGCAGGCGCCGGGACGCGGGGAATGGAGCGGGCGCAACAACCGTGTGGCCTTGGCCGCGCTGGATGCAGCGATCGCCGAGTTCGGTGCCGATCCGGCGCGGCAATACCTGACCGGCATGTCGATGGGTGGCTACGGCAGCTGGAATATCGCCTTGGACAACCCGCAGCGATTTGCTGCGATCGTGCCGGTGTGCGGCGCGGTGCTGGCCCCGCGCGCGGTACGTCCGACCCTGTTCGTCGAACAGGTGGCCGGTGAAACCGACCCGTATGCGGCCATTGCCCAGCGCCTGCGGCAGACGCCGATCTGGATCTTCCATGGCGCGCTGGATGACGTGGTGCCGCCGGATGACGACCGCCGGCTGCACGCCGCATTCCAGAACGCCAACGCGCGTGACGTGCGCTACACCGAATACCCGGAAGGCAACCACAATGCCTGGGACGCCACCTACGCCGACCCGGCGATGTGGGAATGGATGTTCGCGCAGAAGCGCTGAGCCATAGCTTCTGCTGGGAAACATCTGTGGGTGGATGCCAACCATTGGTCGGCTTGGGTATTGGTGGATGCCAACCGTTGGTCGGCTTGGGTATTGGTGGGTGCCGACCGTTGGTCGGCTTGGGTATTGGTGGGTGCCGACCGTTGGTCGGCACTATCTCTCCGCTTCGGGGTAATCCATTGCTTGGTACCTCCCATCGATCTCCCATCGGCACCAGGCATACGGATACTCTCCCACGCAGCTCGCCAAGTTCGCCCTGACCGGGTTGGCGACGATGTACATCGCATGGCGAAACAGTGATTCTTCAGAACGCATGGCGTGATCGTGATAGCTCGATTGCCAAAATGGTCCTGTCTTACCCAGCATGCGGTTGATCCGCAATGCACTGCTCGATTTGAAGCGTTGCATGATGTAGTCCAGCGAGAACGCACGGATCTCCACAAGCCAATGGATGTGGTCCGGCATGACCACATAGGCAAGTGAGTGCGTCAGGCCATCATCATCAATGCGACGGAGCACATCCATCACCTCCTGTGCCGCAGTGGCATCATCGAAGTAGCGTCGACGTTCCTGGGTGACGGTGGTCAGGATGTAGGATTGCCCGATCCGGGAATGACGGCCAAGGCGTAGGCGTGCGCGGTTCATGGGCCCAAGCGTGCGCCTGCCGGTATCCCTCTTCTATCGGGCAACCACGTCAGTACAGGTGGGCCCGGAACCATTCAATGGCCAGGCCCGCACTTCACCGCACTGATGGTTCAGTGCCGACCAACGGTCGGCACCCACCGGGTCGGATAAGGACAGATCAACCGTGCCGACCAACGATCGGCCCCCACCGGGTCGGATGAGGACAGATCAACCGCGCCGACCAACGGTCGGCACCCACCAAAGTGGTCAGCCCAGCAGGGTTTCCAGCACGGCCATGCGCACGGCGACGCCGTTGGCGACCTGGCGCAGCACCCACGATTGCGGGCCATCGGCCACGTCGTCGGTCACTTCCACGCCGCGGTTGATCGGCCCCGGGTGCAGTACCGCAGCGTCCTTGCCGGCACGCGCCAGGCGCTCGCGGGTCAGGCCGTACTGCGCGTGGTACTGCTCCAGCGACGGCACCAGGCCTTCTTCCATGCGCTCGCGCTGCAGGCGCAGCATCATCAGCGCGTCGACGCCTTCCAGCATCGCGTCGAAATCATCGCCGACCACGCAACCCCTCAGGGTCTCGTCGTCCGGCAGCAGCGACTGCGGGCCGCACACGCGGATCTCGCCCACCCCCAGCGTGCGCAGCGCATGCAGGTCGGTGCGCGCCACGCGCGAGTGCTTCACGTCGCCGACGATCACCACCTTCAGCTTCGAGAAATCCGGGCCCTTGGCCTGGCGCAGGGTCAGCATGTCCAGCAGGCCCTGGGTTGGGTGCGCGCTGCGGCCGTCGCCGGCGTTGATCAGTGCGGTGCCCTCGCCCGCCGCCTCGGCCAGCGCGGCCACGGCGCCGTCATCGGGGTGACGCACCACGAAGCCGCGCACGCCCATTGCTTCCAGGTTGCGCAACGTGTCGCAGGCCGTTTCGCCCTTGCGCGTGGACGAGGTCGACGCGTCGAAGTTCAGCACATCGGCGCCCAGGCGCTGCGCGGCCAGCTGGAACGAGCTGCGGGTGCGCGTGGACGGTTCGAAGAACAGCGTGCATACCGCAGAACCGGCCAGCACGTGGCGCTTGTTGCCGACACGGCCGACTGCGGCGTCACGGATCTGCCCTGCCCGGTCCAGCAACTGCAGCAGTGTTCCGCGCGGCAGGCCCTCCAGGGTCAGCAGGTGGCGCAGGCGTCCGGAGGCATCGATTTGCTGGGCAGTCATGGCGGGAGTCGTGCAGTCAGGGAATGGGGGTGGCGTCGTCGGGGGACGACAGCCAGCGGTCGATGATCACCGCCGCGGCCACAGCATCGAGGGCGGCCGCATCACGGCGACGCTTGCGCCCTTCGGCGCGCTCGACGGCGAAACGGCGGGCAGCCTCGACCGAGCTGGAACGCTCGTCGATCATCACCACCGGCAGCTTGAAGCGCTCCCGCAGCTGGCGGGCAAAGCCCTGCGCACGCTTGCGGTTGGGCTGGTCCTGGCCGTCCAGGGTCAGCGGGTCGCCGACCACCAGGCCGTCGGGCTTCCATTCCTTGAGCAGGCGTTCGATCGCGGTCCAGTCCGGGCCGTTGCCGTGCACATCGACCACCGCCACCGCGCGCGCATGCGCGGCAAAGGCACTGCCGATGGCCACGCCGATCCGCCGCGAGCCGACATCAAAACCCAGGACCGTGCCGTCACGACGGATGGCCGGGGCAGCAGAATCCGGTGCGGGCGTGATGGGCTCAGACATGGCCGCTGTAGTCAGTCAGCCGGAACAGGTCGACGCCGATACGCGAAGCCGCACCCTGCCAGCGCTGCTCCAGCGGCAGCTGGAACACCAGCTCGGCATCGGCCGGCACGGTCAGCCAGCTGTTCTCGGACAGCTCGCTTTCCAGCTGCCCTGCGCCCCAACCGGCACAGCCGAGGGTGACCACCGCATTGGCCGGGCCTTCGCCGCGCGCCATCGCTTCGAGGATGTCGCGCGAGGTGGTCAGGTACAGGCCGTCGCCCACGGTCAGGCTGGAATCCCACGCCCGCGCGTCGTCATGGATGACGAAACCGCGCTCCGGATGCACCGGGCCGCCGTTAAGCACCATGCGCGCCTGCAGCTCGCCATCACCGGTGGTGATGTCCATCTGCGCAAGCACTTCACCCAGCGTGTATTCGGAAGGCTGGTTGACCAGTACGCCCATCGCCCCGTTCTCGTCGTGCTGGCAGATCAGCGCGACGCTGCGGGCAAAGGTCGCGTCGAGCAGCGACGGCAGCGCGACGAGCAGGTGATCGGCAAGGGAGGTCGGCATTACAGGCATGGGCCCATTCTACCTGCTGGGGGCGGGATGGTCGCGCGATGGCGCCGAACCGCGATGGGCTAGGATGGTGCTTTGCCACGGAAGGTCATCGATGCAGTCTTCATCGCCCCTGACCCTGCCGGCACGCAGCGCCATCGTCCTGATCGCCCTGCTGCAGGGTCTGATGCTGTATGCCGCGCAGGAATTGTCCGATGCGTGGCCGTTCCGCGATATCGGCTGGCGCTACTGCTGGTACGCCTGGGTGCTGGCCATTCCCAGCGCGGTGGCGCTGAGCCTGGTCGAGCTGGGCCAACGCCGCCTGTGGCTGCAGGCGGCGCTCGGCTCGGTGGTGGTGCTGGCACTGGCCGCCTGGATCGGCTGGAACCTCAATGGCGAGGCCGCACTGGAATCGGGCGCGTTGCAGCTTCCGTTGACCCTGGGCATGGCCGTGGCGGTGTTCGTGGCCCTGCCATGGTGGCAGTTCCAGCTGCAGCACGGTCAGTGGCGCGCCAGCTACCCCGAGCTGTTCGAGCGCGCCTGGCAGAACGGCTTGACCCTGGCCCTGGCGGCGCTGTTCACCGGGCTGACCTGGCTGCTGCTGTGGCTGTGGGCGGCGCTGTTCCAGCTGCTGGAGGTCACCTTCTTCCGCGATCTGTTCCGCCAGGATGCTTTCATCGCACTGGCCACCGGCAGCCTGGCCGGGTTTGGCGTGCTGATCGGGCGCACCCAGCATCGGGCGATCCAGATCACCCGCCAGGTGCTGTTCGCGATCTGCCGCGGGCTGCTGCCGCTGCTGTCGTTCATCGCCGTGTTGTTCGTGCTGAGCCTGCCGCTTGCCGGGCTGGAACCACTGTGGAAGACCCGTTCGGCCGCCAGCCTGCTGGTGGTGGTGTCACTGCTGCTGGTGACGTTCACCAATGCGGTCTACCAGCAGGGGGAAGACTCCCCGCCGTACCCTCTCGTGCTGCGCCGTCTGGTCGAGGCCAGCCTGCTGGCGCTGCCGGTCTACGCCGCGCTGGCGCTGTATGCGCTGGGCCTGCGCGTGGTGCAGTACGGGTGGACAGTGGACCGGTTCTGGGCACTGCTGATCGCGCTGGCCGTGGCCGGCTATGCCCTGGGCTATGCGCTGGCGGTACTGCGTCGCCAGGGCCGCTGGCTGCAGGCGCTGGAACCGGTCAACCGCTGGATGTGCTGGGTGGTGCTCGCACTGGCCCTGCTGGGCAACTCGCCCCTGCTGGACCCGGTGCGGCTGACCCTGTCCAGCCAGCTGGAGCGCCTGCGCGCGGACCCGCCGGCGATCACCAGCAGTGACGTCAACGTGCTGCGCTTCGATCTTGGCCGCCGTGGCGTGCAGGCGCTGCGCGAGTTGCAGCGTGATCCGGCCATCATCGCCGATGCCAACGCGCCACAGGTGGTCGCGGCAGCACTGGCGCGTACCTTCCGCTGGGACGACGGCCACCGCCTCGACAAGGGGCCGCAGGACGTCGCCGCCCTGCGGCGCGCGCTGAAGCTGGCCGCCGGATCCAGCTCGCCACCGGACGACTGGTGGAAAGCTCTGGCCACCCGATCGATCAATGGCGAATCCTGCGCACAGAGCGAGCGCGACTGCCTGGTCGTGCATCGCGACCTGGACGGTGATGGTACCGGCGAAGTGCTGCTGTGCGAGCTGTACACCCACCGTGGACCGGACTGCGTGCTGTACGCACGTGGCAGCGATTCCCAGTGGCGCCGGGCCGGTGCGCTGTTCGGCACCGTCAGCGGCCCGGCCGAGGCGATCAACCAGGCCCTGCGTAACGGCAAACTCACGCTCGTGCCACCGCGCTGGCCGATGCTGTCCATCGGCGGGCACCCTGCAGTGGCCATCGATCCCGAACCCGAATCCGAATCCGAATCCGAATCCGAATCCAACGAGCCTTCCCCATGAGCGGTTACTGCCTGATTGCCCCCGGCCATCCGGTGCACGACTACTACCACGCCAACGAGTACGGCTTCCCGCAGCGGGACGAGCGTGAACTGTTCGAGCGATTGGTACTGGAAATCAACCAGGCCGGTTTGAGCTGGGAAACGATCCTGAAGAAGCGCGAGGGCTTCCGCGCAGCCTATGACGGCTTCGATGTGGACCGCGTGGCGGCCTACGCCGAGCAGGACATTGCGCGCCTGCTGTCGGACGCGGGCATCATCCGCAACCGGCTGAAGGTGATGGCGGCGATCCACAACGCGCAGGTGATCCAGCAGTTGCGGGCCAGCCATGGCAGCTTCGCGGCGTGGCTGGATGCGCACCACCCGCGCAGCAAGGCCGACTGGGTGAAGCTGTTCAAGAAGACGTTCCGCTTCACCGGCGGCGAGATCACCGGCGAATTCCTGATGAGCCTGGGCTACCTGCCCGGTGCGCACGCCGAGGATTGCCCGGTGCACGCGCGGCTGTTGACGCTGTCGCCGCCGTGGCTGCAGGCCGCCGTACGTTGAAGGACGGCCGCCGGGCATGGCCCGGCGAACGCGAAGAGCGCGATCACACGCCCATGTAGCGGCCAGGGCGGTGGTTGAACATCAGCACAAGGCTGAGCACCACCGCGCCGATGGCCGAATACAGCACCTTCGACGGCGACAGCACGAAGAACGCGGCCACCATCAGGCAGGCGTCGTAGGACATCTGCACCTTGCCCGCGCTCCAGCCACGGGTGCGCTGCAGGTACACCGCCAGGATGCCGATGCCGCCGAGGCTGGCACGATGGCGGATGAAGAACAGGATGCCCAGGCCAGACAACGCGCCACCGACGATCGCCGAATACAGCGGGTTGATGTGCGAGAAGTCGATCCAGCGCGGCAGCAGGTCGGTCAACACGCCACAGGCGGTGACCGCAGCGAAGGTCTTCAGGGTGAATTCCCAACCCATGCGCCGCAGCGCCACCCAGTAGAACGGCAGGTTGACCAGCACGAACACCAGGCCGAAGTTCCAGCCCATCGCGTAGTGCAGCAGGAACGCCATGCCCGCCATGCCGCCGATCATCAGCCCGCCCTTGGCGAAGATGGCCAGGCCCAGCGAGGCCACCATCGTGGCCAGCACCATGCCTTGCACGTCCTCGGCGATCGAGTGGCGCAGCGCTTTTTCGTCGGCGGTGGTGCCGGCGCTGTCGGGCGGCGGGGTCAGCGGACCGGCGGTGACCAGGTGGCCGTCAGCGTCGTCGCACGGCGCGGGGCCATGGGAAGGAAGGGACATGCGGGTGGGGGAACAGCAGGTGGGGAGCGGTATTAGACACGATCCGCATGACAGTTGCAGATGAAATCGTTCAGCTGAATGCGCCCCGCCCTGCCCCGGGCCCGCCGCTGCTCAGCCCTTGCCGGCCAGATGGTGCGCCACCAGCGCGTTGGCATGGCCATGGCCCAGCCCATGCTCACTTTTCAGGAAGCTGACCAGTTCCATGTGTTTCAGGCCCTTCTTCCCTGCCAGCAGCCCGAGCCAGTGGGCGACCGGTTGCCCATAGGTCTTCTCGATGGAGGGGAAGTACGAGGCCGGGCCCTTGGGCTTGGTGTCAGTGCTCATGTGCAGCTCCCGTTGAAGTCATTCATTCGACGAACCACAGACGCAGAAATCGACATACCCACACGTCCGACCCAGTGCCGACCAACGGTCGGCACCCACCAAAGCAGAATGCCGTTCCAACAGCTCGCGGGAAATTGTCGAAGGCGGGGTGGCTCAGGTTGCGGGGGCGTGAGCGCCATGGGCCCGAGGCATGCCTCGGACGGGTTGGGCAGGACGCCCAACCCCGCTCTTGCCGTGTGCGCAGGACAGCGCACACGAGCAAGCGCGACCGAGGCTACATGGGTGAGGGCGCTTTGCTTGCGAAGCACTGCTTCGCAAGCGCCCGAACGCACAGCCGCCAGCGGCTGGGCCGGGCCCCGGAGGGGGACTTGCGCCGTCCCCCGCAACCTGAGCCACCCCGCCTCCCACGGGAAGCCAGCTTTTGACGTTGCCGTTGACGTTGATTCGGCAGCTGCCGGGCGCAGCCCGGCCGTATCATCCCCTCATGCCCCGCGAAAATCTCAACGACCTGCAGGCCTTTGTCCACGTTGCCCGCGAGGGCAGCTTCACCAAGGCTGCCGCCCAGCTGGGCGTGTCCCAGTCCGCGCTCAGCCATGCCATGCGCGGACTGGAGCAGCGCCTGGGCGTGCGCCTGCTGACCCGCACCACCCGCAGCGTGTCCACCACCGAAGCCGGCGCCCGCCTGCTGGAAACGCTGGCCCCGCGCCTGGCCGAGATCGAGGATGGGCTGGCCGCGCTGGCCGAGTACCGTGAACGCCCGGCCGGCACCATCCGCATCAATGCCACCGGCCACGCCGCCGAGTACATCGCCTGGCCCAGGCTGGCGCCGCTGCTGCAGCAGTATCCGGACTTGAAGGTGGAACTGGCGGCCGACTACGGGTTGGCCGACATCGTGGCCGAGCGCTACGACATCGGCATCCGCCTGGGCGAGCGGCTGGCGCGCGACATGATCGCCGTACCGATCAGCCCGCCGCTGCGCATGCGCGTGGTCGGGGCGCCCAGCTACTTCCGCCAGCACGTGGTGCCGCGGCATCCGGACGAGCTGGCCGGGCACAACTGCGTGACCCTGCGCCTGCCTACGCATGGTGGGCTGATGTCGTGGGATTTCGGCCAGGACGGCAATGAACTGAGCGTGCGCGTGAGCGGCCAGTGGACGTTCAACACCATGGGCATGACCCGCACCGCTGCGCTGGCCGGCAGCGGATTGGCCTGGCTGCCGCAAGACCAGGTGCAGCCGATGCTGGACGATGGACGGCTGCAATCAGTGCTGGACGACTGGTGCCCGCACTTCGATGGTTACTACGCGTATTACCCTTCGCGCCGCCACGTGACCGTGGCGATGCGGACGGTGCTTGATGCGCTGCGTGGGCCGATGGGGTGAGGATCAAGGAGTGCGGACCAACGGTCCGCACCCACCACCAACGTTCCGCACCCACCACCAACGGTCCGCACCCAGCTGTTGATCAGCCCTTGGCCTGGGCGGCGCGCTGCGCGTTGTAGCGCTCGCCGACGATCGACACTTCGTCCAGCGCCTGTGCGATGCGTTGCAGCTCCTCCGGTGCCAGCTGCAGGTCGGCCGCGCCCAGGTTTTCCTCCAGACGATGGACCTTGGTGGTGCCTGGGATCGGCACGATCCACGGCGCCTGTGCCAGCAGCCAGGCCAGCGCCACCTGCGCCGGGGTCGCACCCCGCGCTGCCGCGATCGTGCTGATGCGATCCACCAGCGCCTGGTTGGCGCGACGCGCTTCCACTTCGAAACGCGGCACGCTGTTGCGGAAATCGTTGGCGTCGAAGGTGGTGTCGGCGTTGATCGCACCGGTCAGGAAGCCGCGGCCCAGCGGGCTGAACGGCACGAAGCCGATGCCCAGCTCCTGCAGCGTCGGCAGCAGTTCACGCTCCGGTTCGCGCCACCACAGCGAGTACTCGCTCTGCACGGCGGTGACCGGCTGTACCGCATGCGCGCGACGCACGGTGGCAGCACTGGCCTCGGACAGGCCGAAGTGGCCGACCTTGCCCTCGGCGATCAGGTCGCGCACGGTGCCGGCCACATCCTCGATCGGCACGTTCGGGTCGACGCGGTGCTGGTAGAACAGATCGATATGGTCGGTACGCAGTCGCTTGAGGCTGGCTTCGGCCACGGCGCGGATGTTCTCCGGGCGGCTGTCCAGGCCGGCATCGGTGCGCGCGTCCCTGAAACCAAACTTCGTGGCGATCACCAGCCTGTCGCGGTAGGGCGCCAAGGCCTGGCCGAGCAGGTCTTCGTTGGTGTACGGGCCGTACACTTCGGCGGTATCGAAGAAGGTCACGCCGCGCTCGACGGCAGCGTGCAGCAGGGCGATGCCCTGGCTCGGTTCAACCGGCTGGCCGTAGGCATGGGTCAGGCCCATGCAACCCAGGCCCAGGGCGGAAACCTTCAGGCCGCTGCGGCCGAGTTCACGTGTCTGCATCGTCGTGCTCCAGAGAGGGGAGCGCTGACGATACGCCTGCATTGGCGATGGATTGAACCGGCTGGACGGCAGTCGGTCATGACCGGAATTCATCAATCGCCCGCGCGCCCGGTAGAGTCGACTGTCAGTCGACTCTACACATCGCCAGGTCACCGGATCTCGGAGATCTCCACGCCATCCAGCCCCTGCGACAGGGTGCGCGCGTCGCCGCCCTGGCTGAGCTTGATGCGCAGGCGTACCTCGTTCTGCGAATCGGCGTAGCGCAGTGCGTCCTCGTAGCTGATCTCGCCGGCCTGGTACAGCTCGAACAGGCTCTGGTCGAAGGTCTTCATGCCCAGCTGGACCGAGTCCTTCATCACTTCCTTCAGCTTGTGGATCTCGCCATCGCGGATGTAGTCCTGCACCAGCGGCGTGCCCAGCAGGATCTCCATCGCCACCTTGCGCGAGCGGCCATCGGGCGAAGGAATCAGCTGCTGCGCAACCACGCCCTTCAGATTCAGCGACAAGTCCATCAGCAGCTGGTTGCGGCGGTCTTCCGGGAAGAAGTTGACGATGCGGTCCATCGCCTGGTTGGCGTTGTTGGCATGCAGGGTGCACAGCACCAGGTGGCCGGTTTCGGCGAACGCGATGGCGTGATCCATGCCTTCGCGGGTACGCACCTCGCCGATCATGATCACGTCCGGCGCCTGGCGCAGGGTGTTCTTCAGGGCCGCTTCCCAGCTGTCGGTATCGATGCCGACCTCGCGCTGGGTGATGATGCAGCCCTCGTGCTTGTGCACGAACTCGATCGGATCTTCGATGGTGATGATGTGGCCGGTCGAGTTCTGGTTGCGGTAGCCGATCATCGCCGCCAGCGACGTCGATTTGCCGGTACCGGTGGCACCAACGAACAGGATGATGCCGCGCTTGGTCATCGCCAGCGTCTTGATGATC
Source organism: Stenotrophomonas sp. Sm10 (assembly GCF_030985515.1). Lineage (NCBI taxonomy): Bacteria > Pseudomonadati > Pseudomonadota > Gammaproteobacteria > Lysobacterales > Lysobacteraceae > Stenotrophomonas > Stenotrophomonas sp. Sm10. The sequence continues at coordinate 32,258 of NZ_JAPTFO010000024.1, read as the reverse complement.
GGCGGCAGGCTCAGCTCTTCCACGGTCGGAATGCGCGTCTCGATGCGACGCAGCACCATGCCGACCTGGTTGCGCTGGTAGAAGCAGCTGACGCGGAAGCGGCCGACACCGGACAGGCCGATGGCGAAGTTGCATTCATGCGTCTTCTCGAACTCCTCGCGCTGCGCAGGGGTCATCACGTTGAGCACCAGGTCGCGGCTCTGCTGCGGCGTGAGCGGAGTCTGCGTGATCGGCGAGATCTTGCCGTTGACCTTCATCGCCGGCGGCATGCCCGCAGTGATGAACAGGTCCGAGGCGCGCTGGTGCGCCATCAGCTTGAGGAACGAAGTGAAATCGATGGTGGTCGCGGTGGTGTTCACGGCAGGCTCCCGGAAAAGCGGTTTACCAGGTAACGGTCGGTGGAGGAAACAACACGGAGCGGCCGCGCCATTGCACGCGCCGCCCGTGGCTGCCCTGCCTTACTCGAACAGGCGCTTGTCCTTGGCGTAGTCGCGGGCCTGGTTGCGGGTGATCAGGCTGCGCTTGACCAGGTCCTGCAGGTGCTGGTCCAGGGTCATCATGCCGTACTGCTGGCCGGTCTGGATGGCCGAGTACATCTGCGCCACCTTGTCCTCGCGGATCAGGTTGCGGATGGCCGGCGTGCCGACCATGATTTCCCACGCTGCGGTGCGGCCACCGCCGACCTTCTTCAGCAGCGCCTGCGAGATCACCGCACGCAGCGACTCGGACAGCATCGAGCGCACCATCGGCTTTTCGCCGGCCGGGAACACGTCGATGATGCGGTCGATGGTCTTGGCCGCCGAGCTGGTGTGCAGGGTGCCGAACACCAGGTGGCCGGTCTCCGCAGCGGTCAGTGCCAGGCGGATGGTTTCCAGGTCGCGGAGTTCGCCGACCAGGATGATGTCCGGGTCCTCGCGCAGTGCCGAGCGCAACGCTTCGTTGAAGCCATGCGTGTCGCGGTGCACTTCGCGCTGGTTGATCAGGCACTTCTGCGAGGTGTGCACGAATTCGATCGGATCCTCGACGGTGAGGATGTGGCCGTATTCGTTCTTGTTGATGTAGTCGATCATCGCCGCCAGCGTGGTCGACTTGCCCGAGCCGGTCGGGCCGGTTACCAGGATCAGGCCCTGCGGCTGCTGGATCACTTCACGGAACAGCGGCGGGCAGGCCAGGTCCTCGAGGGTGAGCACCTCGGACGGAATGGTACGGAACACCGCACCGGCGCCGCGGTTCTGGTTGAACGCGTTCACACGGAAGCGCGCCAGCGACGGGATCTCGAAGGAGAAGTCCACTTCGAGGAATTCCTCATAATCGCGGCGCTGCTTGTCGGACATGATGTCGTACACCAGCGCGTGGACCTGCTTGTGGTCCAGGGCCGGGATGTTGATCCGGCGAACATCGCCGTCCACGCGGATCATCGGCGGCAGGCCTGCAGACAGGTGCAGGTCGGACGCTTTGTTCTTTACGGAAAACGCCAGCAGTTCGGCGATATCCATGAGCGGCTACTCCCCAATAACGGCTTCGACTGGAAGGATCTTTCCCCGGGCGGCAGTATAGCCTCCTGATTCAATGGAACGCGTTACGTGGCCACTCCCCTGCCCCAGATCCTGAGCAACCTGCATGCCGCCGCCGAGGCGGCCGGCCGGCCCGATCCGCGCCTGCTGGCCGTGTCCAAGACCCAACCGGCCGAGGCCGTGGCTGCGCTGGCCGCACAGGGCCAGCAGGCCTTCGGCGAAAACTATGTGCAGGAAGCGCTGGCCAAGATGCAGGCGCTGCAGCACCTGGCGCTGGAGTGGCACCTGATCGGCCACCTGCAGTCGAACAAGGCCGATGCCGTGGCCACCCACTTCGACTGGGTGCAGAGCGTGGACCGGCCCAAGCTGGTAACGGCGCTGGCGCGCCATCGCCCGGCCGCACGCGGCCCGCTGAATGTGCTGATCCAGGTCAACATCGACGACGAATCCAGCAAGCATGGCTGTGCACCGGAGGAAGTGGACGCACTCGCCGCCGCAATTGCCGCCAAACCCACCCTGCGCCTGCGCGGACTGATGGCGATTCCGGCGCCGTGGCCCGAGGCCGAGCGCCGTCGGGGTGCATTCGTGCGCATGCGCACGCTTTTCCAGTCGCTGGCCGCCCAGCACGCGCAGGTCGACACGCTGTCGATGGGCATGAGCAGCGACTACGCCGAAGCCATCGCCGAGGGCGCCACCCTGGTGCGCATCGGTACCGCCCTGTTCGGCGCGCGCCCGCGCCCGGCCTGATTTTCAAAGGAGACGTCCATGGCAACTGATTCCATCACCTTCATCGGCGGCGGTAACATGGCGCGCAGCCTGATCGCCGGCCTGATCCGCCAGGGCACACCCGCCGCGCACATCCACGTCGCCGAACCGGTGGCCGCACTGCGCCAGGCGCTGGCCGCCGACTTCGGTGTGCAGGTGCATGACAACGCGATTGATGCCGCTGCGCAGGGCAGCACCTGGCTGCTGGCGGTGAAGCCGCAGGTGCTGCGTGAGGTCTGCCAGTCGCTGCAGGCGCTGGCCCAGGCAAACCAGCCGTTGGTGGTGTCGATTGCCGCCGGCATCACCAGTGCGCAGCTGCAGCGTTGGCTGGGAGGCGACCAGGCAGTGGTGCGCGCGATGCCGAACACCCCTGCCCTGCTCGGCGCTGGCGTGACCGGCCTGTTCGCCACACCGTCGGTGGACACGCAGCAGCACGCGCAGGCCGAACAGGTGCTGGCCAGCGCCGGGCGCACGGTGTGGATCGAGAGCGAGGTACTGATGGATTCGGTGACTGCGGTCTCCGGCAGTGGACCGGCCTATGTCTTCCTGCTGGCCGAAGCGATGGAAGCGGCGGGTATTGCCCAGGGCCTGCCGGCCGACGCCGCGCGCACGCTGGTGGTGCAGACCCTGCTGGGTGCTTCGCGGATGCTGGCTGAAGCCGGCGAAAGCCCGGCCGAGCTTCGCCGCCGCGTGACCTCGCCGAACGGAACCACCCAGGCCGCGATCGAGAGCTTCCAGGCCGGTGGCTTCGAGGCGCTGGTGGACACCGCACTGCGCGCCGCGCAGGTGCGTGGGCAGGAACTGTCTGCGGCGAATGATTGATCCCGATGTGTGCCGACCAACGGTCGGCACCTACCATCATCCACGCATGGCGTGGATGCTCATTGCCCCAACGTGGTCATGACGAAATCCACGAAGCACTGCAACCGCGGGCGTGGCCTGCGGTCGGGCAGGTAGATCAGGTGCATCGGCCGCGCCTCGGGCAGGTAGTCGCGCAGCAGCGGCTTCAGGCGCCCGGCAGCAATTTCGCCAGCCAGCAGCGCCGTCGGTTGCAGCACCAGACCCGCTCCTGCAACGGCAGCTTCGCGCAACGCGAAACCATCGTTGCAGGTCAGGCGCGCTTCCCAGTCCACCTGTTCACCGTTGGCCAGCTGCCAGCCGTGGCCACCGCGCCAGGCCAGATGGCTCAGGCAGTCATGCCCTGCCAGATCGGCGGGCGTACGCGGCGTGCCGCGCCGGCGCAGGTACGACGGTGACGCACACAGGCTCATCGCATACGGCGGCAGCGGCCGCGCCACCAGTTCCTGCGATGGCAGCGGCCCGACCCGGATCGCCACATCGAAACCATCCTCGATCAGATCCACGCGGCGGTTGCTCAGGTCCAGCTCGATATTCAACTGCGGCTGTGCGCGCAGCAGGCCGGCCAGCTGCGGCGCCAGCACGCAGCTGCCCCAGGTGGTCGGCGCACTGACCCGCAGCAGGCCACGTGGCTGTACCTGCAGACCGGCCACATCGGCCTCGGCCTGCTGCACCTGCTCCAGCACCTGCCGGCATCCGGCCAGATAGGCGCTGCCGGCTTCGGTCAGGCGCTGGCGGCGGGTGTTCCGTTGCAGCAGCGCGGTGCCCAGATGCGCCTCCAGCTGCTGGATGTACTTGCCCACCATCACCGCCGACACCTGCAGCTGTTCGGCGGCGCCGGCGAAGCTGCCGCGCTCGGCCACTGCCACGAAGGCCTGCATGCAGCGAAGGGTATCCATTGCTAATCCAGAGTTAGGAATCTGCGAATCATACGCCGCTTACCTAACCCCACTGTGACGGCGCAGACTGCGCTCACTCCCTCACGCAAGGAACGGCCATGAAGATTCTCCTCGTCGGTGCCAGCGGCACCCTCGGCCAGGCAGTCGCCCGCCAGCTGGGCCAGCAGCACCAGATCCTCGCCGCCGGTCGCCACAGTGGCGAACTGCGCGTGGACCTGACCGATGACGCCAGCGTTGCCGAACTGTTTGCGCGTACAGGCCCGGTAGATGCGGTGATCTCGACCGCAGGCAAACTGCATTTCGGTCCGCTGCAGGACATGACGCCCGAGCAGTTCAACATCGGCCTGCAGGACAAACTGCTTGGCCAGGTGCGCTTGGCCTTGGCCGCGCAGCACCACCTCAGTGCGGGCGGCTCGATCACCCTGACCAGCGGCATCGTCAGCGCGCAACCGATCCGCGACGGCGTCAACGCCACCGCAGTGAATGCCGCACTGGAAGGCTTCGTGCGCGCCGCCGCACTGGAGCTGCTGCCGCGCGGCCTGCGCATCAACGTGGTCAGCCCGAACGTACTGATCGAATCAATGGCGGCCTACGGCCCCTACTTCCCGGGATTCGAAGCGGTAAGCGCACAACGCGCCGCACTGGCCTTCCAGCGTGCAGTGGAAGGCATCCAGAGCGGCGAGACGATCACGGTCTGGTAAGAAAAAGGGGACGGAGGGGATTAAGTCGTTTTCGTCCGCCGGGCATGGCCCGGCGCTACCGGGAGCGCGTCCCCTTTTTCTCGCTCACTCCCAGCGCATCGGGCCGTCGCCGCGTTCGCCGAGAACGTCGCCAGGGTTGGCCAGGCGGCAATGCTGCAGTGACAGGCAGCCACAGCCGATGCAGCCGGTCAGTTCATCGCGCAGCAGCTGCAGCATGTGGATGCGTTGTTCCAGCTCGGTGCGCCAGCGCGCGGACAGCTTGGCCCAGTCAGCCTTGGTCGGTGCACGGCCTTCAGGCAGGCTCTCGAAGGCGCGGCCGACCGCTTCCAATGGCATGCCCACCCGCTGCGCAACGCGGATCACCGCCAGCCGGCGCAGCACGTCGCGGCTGTAACGGCGTTGGTTGCCCGAGGTGCGCAGGCTGCTGATCAGCCCCTTGCGCTCGTAGAAATGCAGTGCGGAAACGGCCACGCCACTGCGCTGGGAGACCTCGCCAACGCTGAGTTCCTGGGATGCCATTGCTTTACCTCAACTATAGTTGAGGTGGCATGCTGCTATCTTCGCCGCCCGTTGACAAGCGCGGCCCGCTCCTGACCGGTATGACCCCGACCCTCTCTCCCGCCGATACCCGCCTGCCGGCTGACACATCGATCCTGTCCGCGCGCTACCGCGCCACCACCCTCGGCATGGTCGCGCTGGTCGCGCTGCACGCCTTCGAAGCATTGGCCGTCGCGGCAGCGATGCCCACGGTGGCCGAAGCACTCAGCGGCCTGCGCCTGTATGCGCTGGCCTTCGGTGGCACACTGGCCACCAGCGTGATCGGCATGACCCTGGCCGGACGCTGGGCCGACCGCCAGGGCCCGGCACGGCCGCTGTGGTACGGCCTGGCCTGCTTCGTGCTGGGCCTGCTGCTGGCCGGCTTCGCTGTGCGCATGGGCATGCTGGTGGCCGGGCGCCTGCTGCAGGGCCTGGGTGCGGGCGCGATTTCGGTCTCGCTGTACGTGATGGTCGGCCGCAGCTACCCCGAGCACCTGCGGCCGAAGGTGTTCGCGGCATTCTCGGCGGGCTGGGTGGTGCCCTCGATGGTCGGCCCGGCTCTGAGCGGCCTGATCGTCCAGCATCTCGGCTGGCGCTGGGTGTTCCTGGCGGTGCCGCTGCTGGCAGTCCCTGCTGCCCTGTTGCTGCGGCCTGCGCTGGCGCGCATGCAGCCCTCCGCCGACAGCAACAACGACGAGGGGCGCGGCAACCTCGTGCGTTGGGCCAGTGGTGCATCGCTGGCGGCGCTGCTGCTGTACTTCGGCGGCCAGCAGCACGGTCCGACCGCCCTGCTCTGCATCGGCGTGGCGATGCTGGCGCTGCTGCTATGCGTGCATCGCCTGCTGCCGGCCGGAACGCTGATCCTGCGCAGGGGCCTGCCCAGCGTGATCGCACTGCGCGGCATCGCCGCTGCCGCATTCTTCGCCTGCGAAGCCTACCTGCCGCTGCTGCTGCAGCGCGAACGCGGGCTCCCGCCCAGCTGGGCCGGCGCGGTGCTCAGCCTCGGCGCACTCGGTTGGTTCGCCGGCTCCTGGCTGCAGGGTCACCAGCAGCGCGGCTGGTCACGCCAGCAGCTGCTGCGCGTCGGCACGGCGATGATGACGCTCGGTATCGCCGCAACGCTTGCGGTGTTGTTCAATGCAGTGCCATTGCCGGTGGCCCTGGTGGGCTGGACGGTCACCGGTTTCGGCATGGGCATGATCTACGCCAGCCTCTCGGTGCTGACGCTGTCACTGTCAGCAGCGCATGAGCAGGGTGCCAACACCTCTGCCCTTCAGCTGAGCGAGGCCCTGTCGGTTGCCACCGCGCTGGCGGTCTCCGGTGCGTTGTTCGCGCTGTTCGTGGAAAGCGCGCCGCACACCGGCTACCTGCTGTGCCTGGCGATCACCTTCGGCCTGGCGGTGCTGGCTGCGGTGATCGCGCGGCGGGTGTAGCGCCGCCGGGTTTCGGTAGTGCCGTCCGCTGGCCGGCAACCTCCGCGCACGCGGGAATCCCGTGATGGTGCCGGCCAGCGGCCGGCACTACCGGGTCCCCGTCCCCACGTCGTCGATATCCCGGTGCAGGATGCGCCGCACTTCCAGCACCGCTTGCGGGGTCTCCTGCACGCTGTGGCCGGAAATGATGACCTTCTCCGACTGTGCACCCGGCAGGTGCGCACTCCAGTACGGCACCAGTCCGTCATCGGACTTGTCCACCGGCAGCTCCGGCTTGCGCTGGGCGATGATCGAGTGGTACTTCAGTTCCGCTTCGATCGGCAGCTGCGCTGCGGCCTTCACGAATGGATCGCTGGCCTTGAGGTTGTCGATGCTGTTGGGGATCTTCGGCTTGGCGGTGCCGTCGACCTGCTGCTCGGCCTGTGCCAGCGCCATGAACACGTCCTCGAATTTGCCGAGAATGGTCAGCGGCAGGCGTACCAGGCGACCGATCAGCCGCCCGACCCTGTTGCCGGCGATATCCGTGCCCTGGTGCGGCGCGGCGATGAAGATCGCGCGTTCCACGTTCGGCTGCGCCTTGAAATGCAGCAGTGGCCCCAGCTTGGCCTGCACCCGCTTCAGCCGCTCGCCCTTCAGGTCATAGTTGGCCAGCAGGTCATCCCACAGCACATCACCCGAGTCGCTCACCAGCAGCCGCGCCAGCACGCCGCCCATGCTGTGGCCGATATAGACCATGTCCTTCGATGCGCGCGTGCTGCCGTTGGGGTCGAAGTGCTTGAGGGTGTCATTGAACGCGTTGGCGATCTCGTAGCGGTTCAGCGCGATCGGCGCGTTGGTCGGGTAGTAGACCTGCCACACCTGGAACTGCTGGCGCAGCTCGGGGTCGCCCATGATCTCGTTGGCCAGGTTCACCCAGGCTTCCGGGCTGCTGGCCAGGCCGTGCAGCATGAAGATGATGCGGCGGTTCGGGTCCCACGGCTGCATCAGGTAGATGTGCGGTTCGCCGATGCCCTCGCTCATGCCGAACAGGGTGCGCAGTGATTGCCGGGCGAAACCGCTCTGCGCCAACCACAGGCCATAGGCGGCGGTGAAGTTGCCGGCCAGCGGCACCTGCTCGCCATGCAGGGTGATGCGCTCGGTCGCTTCAGGCGAATAAGCGTCCAGCTCGACCCGGCGCGTGCGCATCACATCGTCCAGGTTACTGCCTTCGAAGCGCAGCAGTGCTGTGACGTTGATCGAGGACATCTCACTGAACTCGGGCACCGAATCGTCGTGGCGATGACGGCGGCCACGGCGTGCGTCGTCCTCATCCTCCTGCGGCGCCTCAGCCTTGGCGCCCTCGGGTGCGATCACCGGTGCGACCAGCTTCGGCGGGTCCATCACCATCACCAGTTCGGCACCGAAGCCATCACGGCGATAAGTACTGCGCAGCCCGACGAAGCTGACCGTGCCGGCTGGCACCAGCTGCGCGGGAATGCTCTTCAGGTTCAGCTGCTGGTAGTTGGAAGCCAGCGACCAGCTGCCGACCGAGATCGGCTTCGTGTAGTCCTCGCCCGCCAACGCAGCGGCGCGCGCGCGGACGAACAGCACCACCGCCGCCTTCTCGGCCGCGTAGTTGTAGTAGTCACGCACCTGTGTCTGCCGGTCTTCGAAGGCGCGATCCGATGGTGAGCGGCCGCTGTAGAACAGGTAGGCATAGGCGTAGCGCGCGGCTTCCAGCCAGGCGTCCAGCGCTGCGTCGCTCATCGGCGGATCAGCGGCTGCGGTCTTCTTCGGCGTCAGCGCCAGCGCGGCCTTCACCCACAGTTCGGACAGCGCCGACAGCCGCTGCTCGACATTGAGATCGTCGGTCATCAGCAGCGTGCTGCGGCAGACCAGGAAGTCCTTCTCGCACTGCGATTCGTCCAGGCCTGCCGCGCTTAGCGTCTCGCGCGCAGCGGGGCTGAGCTTGCCGGTATTGAGCACGTCGGCACGCTTGTTGACCAGCGAATCGCTGGACTTGACCTGCTTGACGGTGACCATCGCGCAGCCACTGCTGCCCAGCAGCAGGAAGGCGGCGAACAACACCGGCAGCGCACGCTGCCAGCGGATCAGGAGGAGTCGAGTCATTACTGCGGGTCCTGCTCGGTGCCAGGTACGCCCTGGCGGATCACGGTGGAGAAGTGTTCGCCGCTGCCCAGGTCCAGCGCACGCTGGGTGATGCGGCCCTTGTCGTGCAGCTCGGCGTACGGCACACCCGGGGTCAGTGCACCGACCTCCTGTGCGTACTCGGCCAGGTAGCCGGACAGCAGCAGGCGGTAGTCCAGCGGCAGGCGCGGCGCGATATGGCGGGCCAGGTCGAAGACGATGGTGGTGCAGTTGCTGGTGAGTGTGTTGTAGAAGCCCGGCTCCGCATCCAGTTCGCGCGCCTGCGCGATGTACGCGGCGAACAGCTCCTTCAGCTGCGCACGGTCCATGCCGTGCAGGCGGTACAGGTAGACATCCTCGCCACGCGCATTGGTGCGGGTGCGGATGATGTCGGTCTCTTCCGAGGCCACCAGGGTCATCTCGAACTTGCGGAAGAACCCGCCCAGTGCCGAAAACGATTCGCCGCGCTCCTTGCGGATCTCCAGCGAGAACACCACGTGGCGACCGTCCTCGAAACCGAACGAGATGAGGGTGTGGGCGATCGCCGGGCCCATCCAGTACGACAGCACCAGATCGGCCGAGCGCAACTGGTCCAGGTCGTATTCGCGGCGCACCCAGCGCGCGTCGTAGTCGGTTTCGCTGCGCCAGGTGAAATCGCGCACGTTGTCGAACACCACGTGGCGCCCGTCGAAGGACACCACATGCAGGCGCTGGGCCACGTCATCGGCCCACACGCGGTCCTGGCGTGGGGTCAGCAGCAGCCACCACAGGCCGGCCAGCGCCAGCGACGCGCCGAACGCCATGCCCAGGCGACGATGGCCAAGGCCACGCGCGACCTGCCACGACGCCCACAGCGCAACCAGCAGCCACAGCGCCGCAACGCCATTGGCCAGCCAGCCCGGCCCCGGCACCTGATAGGCCAGCAGCCCGGTCACCCACAACGCCGCCAGCGCCATGGCACTTCCTGTCATCCAACGTCCTGCGGCTCTCACTGGCATCCTGTCGCGGTCCCGAAGCCGCATAGTTAGCCACAAGCGGGTTCACCGTGGCATCTACGGCCCGTTCAGGCACGCCGGCGCACCGTCTCCGGCGGCCGCACGGCCAGATGGATCACACAGGAGCAATGATGGGCATCACTTCCGTGGCCGGCGTTCCGGTCCAACCCCGGCACCGCGCAACCTGTCACTGCGGCACGGTCGAGCTGCTGCTGGACCTGCCGGACGGCATCGTCGATCCCCGCCGCTGCGACTGCTCGATGTGCCGGCGCCGGGGTGCCATCGCCGCCAGCGTCCCCCGCCAGGGCCTGCAGGTGGTGCGCGGGCAGCATCACCTGCAGAAGTACCAGTTCAACACCCATGTGGCCGAGCACTACTTCTGCGGGGTGTGCGGCATCTACACCCATCACCGGCGCCGCTCCAACCCCGACCAGTACGGCTACAACGTGGCCTGCCTGGAGGGCATTGATCCGTTCGCGCTGGGGGTTATTCCGGTCAGCGACGGGGTCAACCACCCGTCAGACCGCACCGGCTAGTGGCGCGTGCGCCGCGGCGGCGTGGCGATCTTCTGCCAGGGCGCCATGCCGCTGCGCCCCGCCCGCGCCGGGCGTTTCAGCCAAGGCCGGCGCGGCGGTGCCTGCGGCGCATCCGCGACCGGGGGAGGAAGCGGTCGACGGCTGGGCCAGAGATGGTCGAGCAGCCACATGGCGGGTCTCCGTGGGGGACGGGGACGATCAACACTAGGCCCGGGTGGGCATAGGCGACGTGAGCGGAAGACGACAACGGGATGACGGCGGAGGCGGCGATGAGCCTGCTACACCATGTTCCCGACCAAGGCACCTGTCCTTTTCCGCAACAACAGGCGCAACACGGCGGCACAGGCGGCGGTCAGCAGCGCCAGTACACGCAGCAGTGTCGCCAGCGCCTCACTACTGGCGTGCTGCAGCTGCATGCCGCTTATCGTCGGTAGCAGTGCCTGCGCCTGTTCCCGCGCCCCCGTGGCCAGATAGGCACCGGCACGCACCAGCGATGCCGGCGACGCGCCCTGCAGCTGATGGCCGATCAGCAGCGCAAGCAAGGCAGTGACTGTGGCCAACGCGATGCCTTCACCGGCCACCCGCACGGTTCCGAAGATGCCAGCGGCCATGCCCGCACGCTGTACCGGCACCACGCTGACCGACAGCCCATCCATCAAGCCCCACGGCAAGGCCGTTCCTGCGCCGATCAGCATCAGCAACGGCACCCACTGCGACGGCGACGGATGCGATGCGTGGCGCGACAGCAGGTACAGACCAGAGGCACAGACCAGCAGGCCCAGCGTGCACAGCCGCGCACTTCCCACGCGCTCCGCCCAGCGCGCGGCCAGCATCGGCAGCACCAGCATCGGCGCGGACAGGGCCAGCATCTGCAGTCCCACCAGCGTCGCGCTCTGGCCATGCACGCCCAGCAGTTGCAGAGGTAACACGACCAGCAGCACCACGTAGCCGAAGCAGGTCGCCACCGGCAGCAACTGGACACCAAGGAACGCCGGTTGCGAGAACAGTGAGAGGTCCAGCAACGGTGAGGGGTGCCGCCGTTCGATGAAGACGAACACCCCGCCCAGCAGCAGCGTCGCCAGCAGCGCCAGCTGCACGCGCGCGGCATGCAGGCCGAACTCGCCCGACCACAGCAGCGCCAGGGTCAACGCCGCCAGCGTCAGGCTGAAACTCAGCATGCCGCCGATATCCAGTGGTCGGCGCTCGCCATGACTTTCAGGCAACGCGCGTGCCCCCAGGCCGAAGGCCACCAACGTGAGCACACCGCCCGCGGCGAACACGCTGCGCCATCCCAATGTCTGCAGCAGCAGGCCCGCGAGCAGGGGCCCCAACGCCAGCCCCATGCCGAACGTGGTGCCCAGCAGGGCGAAGACACGGGCACGCGCCGGCCCCTGCCAGGCCTGTGCCAGCAGCGCCGTGCCGGATGCCAGCGCCGCCGCCGCGGCAACGCCCTGCAACCCGCGCGCCAGATCCAGCCATAGCAGCGTGCGAGCAAGGCAGACGGCGGCGGTGGCGGTGGTGAAGCCCGCCGTGCCCAGCAGGAACAGCCGCCGACGGCCATATCGATCGGCCAAGCCGCCCGCAGCGAGCAACAGACTGCCGAAGGTGAGCATGAAGGCGTTGGTCACCCAGGCCAGCGCGGTGGGCGATGCCGCCGCGGAACGGGCCAGCGCCGGCACCGCGACTGCACCGGCAGAGAAGGACAACGGCAACGCCAGCGCGGCCAGGCAGACCGCAAGCAGCGCCCAGCGCTGCTGCGCGCGGACAGGTACAGGGAGCATCGAATCCGGGGCCATGCGGGCCTCCATCCATCAGGGGCATTGATGATGGACAGGCCGCTATTCCAGAAAAACAGGCTCGGTGGACGTTGATTGCGGCGAGATGTTCCGCAATCATCCAAGCATGGACTCCATCTCCGCCCTGCTCGCCTTCGTCCGCACCGCGGAGGCAGGCAGCATTGTCGGTGCCGCCCGCGTACTCGGCCTGTCAGCCTCGGCCGTCGGCAAGCGCATCGCCCGGCTTGAACAGGAGCTCGGCACGCGCCTGTTCCAGCGCACCACCCGCCGCGTGCATCTCACCGACGAAGGCGAACTGCTGCTGCAACGCTGCCGGCGTGCGCTGGATGAGCTTTCCGAAGCGCAGGCGGACCTGGCGCAGCGACAGCACGCCCCCAGCGGACTGCTGCGCATCGGCCTGCCGACCATCGGCTACCGCTTCCTGCTGCCGGTGCTGCCCGGCTTCCAGCAACGCTATCCGCAGGTGCAGCTGGAACTGGACTTCAACGACCGCATCGTCGATGTGGTCAGCGAAGGCCTGGATGCAGTGATACGCAGTGGCGAACTGGCCGATTCCAGCCTGACCGCACGGCGGCTGGGTGGTTTTCGTTTCATCCTCTGTGCGGCGCCGGGCTATCTGCAGATGCATGGAACGCCCGGCGATGTGGGCGACCTGCGCATGCATAGCGCGCTGCGCTTCCGTTACCCCACCACCGGAAAGCTGCATCCGTGGCAGCTGCCGGGCATCGAAGGCGACGCCGGGGCGCGCCTTCCCACGGCGATGACCTGCAACAACATGGAGGCCGTGCTGGCCGCTGCGATCGGTTGCATGGGCCTGGCCTGGATGCCTGACTTCCTCGCAGCCGACGCGCTGGCCGATGGCCGCCTGCAACGGGTGCTGCCCGCGCTGCCGACGCACCAGGGGCAGTTCTCGCTGCTATGGCCCGGTAGGCGCCATCCGAGTGCACGCCTGCGGGCGTTCATCGACTATGCCGTTGCGCATCTTTTCCGCGGCTCCCCGGAGGGGATTAAGTCGTAATCGGGTCTGCCATGCCTGAAACGACTTAATCCCCTCCGTCCCCTTTTTCCGTCCCCTTTTTCCTAGCGGCTGAAGCGGCGCGCGCCGGCGACGCAGATCACCGCGACCAGAGTCACCAGCACCATGCTGAGGCTGACCGATTCGTGCAGCAGCAGCGCGGCCAGGGCCAGGCCGAAGAAGGGCTGCAGCAGCTGCAGCTGGCCGACGGCAGCGATGCCGCCCTGGGCCAGCCCGCGGTACCAGAACAGGAAGCCGATCAGCATGCTGAACACCGCCACGTAGCCCAGCGCCCACCACGCCGAGGCACCGACCGCGGTGAACGAGGCCGGGCGCATCAGCACCGTCAGTGGCAGCATCACCGGCAACGCCAGCAGCAGTGCCCAGCTGATCACCTGCCAGCCGCCCAGATGACGGGCGAGCCGGCCGCCTTCGGCATAGCCCAGCCCACACACCACGATGGCCGCCAGCATCAGCAGGTCGGCCTGCAAGGACGCCTCGATGCCGTTGCGCACTGCATAGCCGACCACGCAGGCGCTGCCCAGCAACGAAAACAGCCAGAACGCCGGGCGCGGCCGATCGCCACCGCGCAGCACGCCGAACACCGCTGTACTCAACGGCAGCAGGCCGAGGAACACGATGGTGTGTGCCGACGAAGCATGGCGCAGCGCGAGCGCGGTCAGCAGCGGGAAGCCGACCACAACGCCGAGGCTGACCACCACCAGCCCCGGCAGGTCGCCGCGCCGCGGCCACGGTTGGCGCAGCATCAACAACAGGCCCAGGCCGAGCACCGCGGCGATGGTGGCGCGTGCGGCGGTGACGAACCCGGCATCCAGCTGCAGCACCGCCAGGCGGGTGGCCGGTAATGAGCCGGCGAAGATCACCACACCGATGAAGCCATTGATCCAACCACTCGCCGACCGTTCCACGCCTGTACTCCTGAAGGTGCCGGACGATGCCTGGCTGCACCTGTATGGAAGCATCCAGCGCGGAACGACCCCAGCTACAATCCAGTACAGCCGCAAGTAACTGTACTGCCCACACTTCCACTACGGTTCCACCATGCCGCGCCCGCTCACCCGCATCGAATCGGTCATCCAGACCGTCCGCACCCGCATCAGTGCACGGGTGGATGGCCCCGGCTCCCGCCTGCCTTCGGTACGTGCGCAGGCAGCGACCATGGGAGTTTCAGTCTCCACCGTGGTCGAGGCCTACGAGCGCCTGGCGGCCGAAGGCCTGATCAGTGCACGCGCAGGCTCGGGCTTCTACGTCAGTGGCCCGGCCGCACCGCTGGCGCTGGCCGAAATGGAGCCGCGGCTGGACCGCGCGGTGGATCCGTTGTGGGTATCACGACAATCGCTGGAAACGCCCGCGGGCGATCTCAAGCCAGGGTGCGGCTGGATGCCCAGTGACTGGCTGTATCACGATGGCGTGCGCCGCGGCCTGCGCGGGCTGGCGCGTGCCGATGCCATGCAACTGGTGGACTACGCCGGCCCGCTCGGGCTGCCCGCGTTGCGCCAGCTGCTGCAAAGGCGCAGCGCCTCGCTTGGCATCGATGCACCGATGGAGCAGATCCTGCTGACCGAATCCGGTACGCACGCGGTCGATCTGCTCTGCCGTTTCCTGCTCAAGCCCGGCGACTGCGTGCTGGTCGATGACCCGAGCTACTTCAACTACCACGCGCTGCTGAAGGCGCACCAGGTACAGGCAGTGGGTGTGCCGTACACGCCCACCGGCCCGGACCTGGAGGCGTTCGCGCAAGCCCTGCAGGCGCATTCGCCGCGGCTGTACATCACCAATTCCGGACTGCACAACCCGACCGGCGCGGTGCTTTCAGCCAACACCGCGCACCGCCTGCTGGGCCTGGCCGAACGCAGCGAGCTGATCATCGTCGAGGACGACATCTTCGCCGACTTCGAACTGCAGCCGGCACCGCGGCTGGCCGCGCTCGATGGACTGTCACGGGTGATCCACGTCGGCAGTTTCTCCAAGACGCTGTCGGCAGCGTCGCGCTGCGGCTACATCGCTGCGCGCCACGACTGGATAGAGGCATTGACCGACCTGAAGCTGGCCACCAGCTTTGGCGGCGGCCATCTGGCCGCGCAGTTGATGCACATCGCGCTGACCGATAGCGGTTACCGCCGCCACATGCAGTCGATCCGTTCGCGACTGGCCGATGCACGCCGTCACACACTGCGGAAACTGCAGACGCTGGGCATCACGCCGTGGCTGCAGCCGGAAGCCGGCCTGTTCCTGTGGTGCCAGCTGCCCGATGGCCGCGACGCCACCGCACTGGCGCGGCACTGCCTGCGCGAGGGCATCGTGCTGGCGCCGGGCAACGCGTTCAGCCAGTCGCAGCGCGCGGCCGACTATCTGCGCTTCAACGTTTCGCAGTGCCAGGACCCGAGAATCTGGCAGGTACTGGCGCGCGCGCTGCGCTGAGCCGGGAATGCGCGACCAGCGCAGCCACCACCATGCGTACGCCCCGCAACTGGCCGCGACGATGCGGCAGCGGCGCGCAACGCCTCTTGCGCGCCGCGCTACAGTGGCATGTCCTCCGCCGCAGGAATCCGCGCATGTCCACGTTCTCCGATCCGCAGGCGGTGGCCCGCTATGCCGAAGCGCCGCTGCGCCAGGTGCCCGGTTTCCTCGCGTTGCAGCAGATGACCCGCCTGCTGCTGGCCGAACACGTTCCCGCACAGGGCCGCGTGCTGGTACTCGGCGCCGGGGGCGGGCTTGAGCTGAAGGCCTTTGCCGAAGCGCAGCCGGGCTGGCAGCTGCTGGGTGTGGATCCGGCCGCGCCGATGCTGGCCCTGGCCGAGCAGACACTGGGTCCGCTGATGCCGCGCGTGCAGCTGCTGGAAGGTTACATCGACGATGCGCCCGATCTGCGCTTCGATGGTGCCAGCTGCCTGCTGACCCTGCACTTCCTCGATGCCGCGCAGCGCCTGCACACGCTGCGCGGGCTGCACAGGCGCCTGCAGCCCGGCGCACCGCTGGTGGTGGCCCACCACAGCGTGCCGCAGGATCCGGCCGGCAAGCTGCGCTGGTTGCAGCGCTACGCCGCGTTCGCCGAAGCCTCGGGGGTTGCCCACGCCGATGCACAGCGCGCGATCGACGCCATTGCCGAGCGGTTGCCGCTGCTGGCCCCCGAACAGGAGGTCGCGCTGATGCAGGAGGCCGGCTTCGATGGCGTGGAGCTGTTCTATGCGGGCTTCAGCTTCAAGGGCTGGGTGGCGTACGCCGGGTGATGTCTACGGCACCACGGTGATGCCGATCCGCTGCATCAACAGCGCCACCTGCTGCACGTCCAGCGTGGCGCCACGCAGGTTGGTGCTGCGCAGGTCCAGCTCGCCCAGATCGGAATTGGTCAGGTCGCAGTCGGTGAAGTTGGCGCTGTTCCAGTCGATTCCCTCGAACTGGCCACCGGACAGGTCCGAGCCCGCGAAGCTTGCGCCACTCACGTTCGCACCGTCCCAGCGGTTCTCCCACAGTTCGCATTTCTCCAGCGTGACCCGCGAGAAATTGGCATAGCGCAGGTTCGACTTCTTGATGAAGGCGCTGCAGAACCAGCTGCGCGTGGTGATCTGGTTCATGAAGCTGGCGTTGCTGAAATCCGCACCCTGCGCGCGGCACTCGCTGATCTCCAGGCCCAGCGCCTTGATGAAGTTGAAGTGGCACATGCTGATGTCGCAGCTGCGGAAACTGGCTTCCTTCAATGTGGCGCCATTGAAGCGGCAGCCGCTGCGGCTGTCGGCATCGTAGAAGCTGCAGTTGATGAACTCGGTGGCGGTCAGGTCGGCACCGGAAAAATCGCACTCATGGAACTGCTGGTCGACCACTTTCTGGCCGGTGTATTGGTGCGCGCCGATGCGCAGCTTGCGGTGAACGGTGGGGGACATCAGGGATTCCATGCCAGGTGCCCCGCCATCATGCCGGGCCGCGAGGGCGATCCATAGACGTGGGCGTGGGCGTGGGCGGATTCACCGGCAGTCCAGCCGCCCTGTGTCCCCCCAATGCCACATGCACGTTGTTGCACGTTAATGCACGAACGTGCAGACTTGCAGCATGAGCTCCGATCCCAGCCCCCTCCCCGCCCAGCGCACCCGGCAGATCCTGGAGGAACTGCGCCAGCAGGGCCGCGTGGTCGCCGCCGAGCTGGCGCGCCGCTATGCCGTGTCCGAAGATTCGATCCGCCGCGATCTGCGCGAACTGGCCGCACAGGGCATGTGCCAGCGCGTTTACGGTGGCGCCGTGCTGCCACCGCCCAAGGAACGCCCGCTGCGCGAGCGCCTGACCCGCGACCGCGGCGACAAGGCCGAGCTGGCCGCCCGCGTCTGCGCGTTGCTGCAACCCAATCAGGTTGTACTGCTCGATGCCGGTTCAACCAACCTGGCGATCGCCCAGCAGTTGCCGCCCGCCCTCGGCTTGACGGTGATCACCAATGCGCCACAGATCGCCACGGCCGCCAGCCTGCTTGAAGGCACCTCGGTGCAGCTGATCGGCGGCCGCCTGGCCAGCGGTGGCGGTGCGGTCGGCGCAGAAGCACTGGCCCAGGTGCAGCGCCTGCGCGCCGACGTGTACCTGCCCGGCCCCTGCGCGGTGGACGGCGATACTGGTGTATGGGCAATGGATGCAGAAGAGGCCACGCTGAAGCGCGCGATGGTCGCGTGCAGCAGCCGCGTCATCGTCGCCGCCACGACTGAAAAGCTGGGTGCACGCGGCAACTGGCAGATTGCCAGCCTGGACGAGATCGACGACCTGGTGCTCACCACCTCGGCCCCGCCGGCGCTGGCGGCACGCTTCCGCGCCGCAGGCATCGCGGTACACCCCACTCCGCCGTGACCGTACCGCTCATGTCCCTTGCCAACCGCGCGCGTGCCGAACAGCACGCGACCCGCGCTGCGTTCTTCATTCCCGGCTTCGCCACCGCGCTGTGGGCCACGCTGGTGCCGTTCGCCAAGGCACGCACCAGGATCAACGACGCCACGCTGGGGCTGGTACTGCTCTGCCTCGGTGCCGGTTCGCTGCTGGCAATGCCGTTGTCCGGCGTGCTGGCCGCGCGCCTGGGTTGCCGGCGGGTGATGGTGGCCAGCAGCCTGCTGATCTGCCTGACCGTGCCCGGCCTGGCGCTGGCCGGTTCGGCTTGGACACTCGGGCTGGTCCTGTTCGTGTTCGGTGCCGCCGTGGGCGCAATGGACTGCACGATGAACGTGCAGGCCGTCATCGTCGAGCGCGAAGCACGGCGCGTGATGATGTCCGGCTTCCATGCCTTCTTCAGCATCGGTGGTTTCCTCGGCGCGGCCACCATGACCGTGCTGCTGTCCGCACAGCTGCCGCCCTTGGCATCGGTGCTGATCGGCGTTGGCGCCATGCTGCTGGTGATGCTGTTGTCGGCAGCGCACTGGCACAGCGAACGCATGCCGCACGACACACCGATGCTGGCCCTGCCGCACGGCATCGTGCTGTTCATCGGCGTGCTGGCGTTCGTCGCCTTCCTCGGTGAAGGCGCGATGCTCGACTGGAGCGCGGTGTTCCTCAGCGATGTGCGGCGCGTCGATGCCAGCCTGGCCGGCGTCGGCTACGTGACCTTCACCCTGACCATGACCGTGGCGCGCCTGTTCGGCGACGCACTGGTGGCGCGCGTGGGCCGCCAGCGCGCGATCGTCTTCGGTGCTCTGCTTGCCGCTGCGGGCGTGCTGGTGCTGACCCTGGTCACGCCGTGGCAGGCGTCGCTGGTCGGCTACGTGTTGGTCGGCCTCGGTTGCGCCAACATCGCGCCGGCGCTGTTCTCGCTGGCCGGCCACCAGACCCGCATGCCCGGCGCGCTGGCGATCACTGCCGTGTCCACGCTCGGCTTTGCCGGCATCCTTGCCGGACCGGCACTGATCGGCTTCGCCGCAGACCATTTCGGCCTGATCGCCGCGTTCGTCGGCGTGGCCACGGCCTTGTTGCTGGTGGCGGTGTCCACGCGCTGGCTGCGGGTGTAGCCCAGGGCATCAGCGCCGCCTGCGCCGCAGCTTCATCCGCAAGCGCCGATAGCCGATCACCGTCGCCGTGGCACACAGTGCGGTGCCAGCAGCGCTCAGCAGCAGCAGCACCGCCAGCCGGGCACCTTCCTGGCGCAGCATCGCCGGCAGGTCCCAGCTGTGCAGGAAGTAGAACAACCAGCGCCCCACCCGCTCGCGATGCCCCATCGTCAGCAACGGATCGCCGGTCGCCAGATCGAGGTAGACGCGCGTCGCCTCCGCATCGCCAAAGTCGACCACCGCCACCGGGAAGCGGCGTTCCGCTGCGCCGTTCATGGCCTCGGGCGCACGCGGATAGAAGTGGGCATCCGCTGCATGCTGCACCATGAAACCCTGCATGGGCGCAGCGGACAGCGCCCGCACCTTCTGCTGCAGCCACGCGGCCGGCAGCAACCGCGCAACCTGCAGGCGCCCATGGGTGCTGGACACGATGCGGGTGCCGCCCTTCCCATCCAGCAGCACCGCGAACAGCTCACCACCGATCCGTCGCCACTGGATCTCCACCGGCCGGAAGCACTCAGCATCGGCCACCGCCAGAAGCTTCGCCGGATCGCCCAACGCGCCATCCACCGCCACCGCGCCGCCACGATAGCGCCCACCGTCGATGGCAGCATGCGTGCTGCTGAAGACACCCAATGGATTCATCGACATCAGGCCACTGAAGATCCAGGTGAACACGAAGGCCGCTGCCACCAGACCGATCAGATGGTGCCAGCGCATCCACGGCTCGACGTACGGTGTCTTCGCACCGGAACGATAGTGCCCACGGAAACGCCAGCGCCACACACCCACCACGATGCCGCTGACCGCCGCCAGCGTGCACAGTGCGGACAGCACGATCACCACCCACGTCCACACCGGGTCCACCGACTGCATGCGCAGGAAATACAACCAGTGCAGCCAGGCGCCCACATAGTTCCAGCGCTGCTGCATATGCGGCGCGTCCAGCACGACTTCACCGGTACGCGAGGACACATACAGGTCGCCCGGTTGCTCACCGCCCACCTCGACGCGATACAGCGGCCGATGCGCGTCCAGTGCACGCGAATGCGTCCAGCGGTCCTCGTCCACGCGCATCGCACCCACAAAGGCCGGGCCGCCCGCGAACTGTGCAGCGGACGCTTCGGCACGCTGTGCCGACACCGGCAGCAGCGCCTGGCCGGTCACGGCAGACCAGGCGCCCACATTGCTGCCACTTCGCACCACATACGCCGGCTCGCCGCGTAGCGTGGTCAATGCCACAGCCTCCGGCTCGGCCTGCACGGCGGCAGGCAGTACCGACAGCCCCTGCAGGTCGCGGGCCTCACCCAGCACCGGCAACGCCGCCAGCCGCTCGCCGGGCGTCAGCTTCGGGTAACCAATGAACAGCATCACCATGCCACTCACGAACCACAGCAGCATCAGCAGGCACCCACCAATGCCCAGCCAGCGATGCACCAGGTAGGTCCAGCGCCTGGCGGTGGATCGCAGCGTCATGGCCGGCCTCCTCAGAAGCGATGGTCGACGGTGAATTCGACGCGCCGGTCCGCACCCAGCAGCCATTGCGTGCTGGTGTAGTACGCGGTGGCGTAGTACGCCTTGTCGAACACGTTGAACAACCGCGCGGACAGCCGCGTGCGCGGTGCCGCCTGCCAGGTCAGTGCCAGGTCGGTGGTGCTGTAGCCGGGCAGCTCCAGTGTGTTGGCGTTGTCGGCGTAGCGCTTGCCGACGTAACGCACGCCACCCGCCGCACTCCAGTCCGGTGCGAACTGCCAGTTCAGCCACATACTGGCCAGGCGCTCGGCTACGTTCGACGGCACGTTGCCATCACGCGATACCAGCACCGCCGGCGAACCCGTGGTTTCCAGGAAGTTCTCGAACTCGGCCTTCAGCACCGTCGCGTTGGCATCGAGCGACCAGTGCGGCGCGACGTTCCAGGTCAACGACGCTTCAATACCGCGCGAGGTCTGCGCGCCCACCTGCACGCGGCGATCCGGCACCAGCGGATCGCGGCTGAGCAGCCCGGTCTTGCGGATGCAGTACGCCGCCAGCGTCCACTCGCCACCGTCGAAGGCCTGCTTCAGGCCCACCTCGATCTGCCGCCCCTTGGCCAGATCGAATGCTCCATTCGCGGGGCTGATCATCAGCAGCCCGCTGACCGGATCTGCCGCCTGCGAATACTGCGCATACAGGCTCAGCGTCGGCTGCAGCGCGAATACCGTACCCGCACGCCAGCCGGTGCTGCTGTAGGTCTTCGAGAACGCGTTCTGGCCACTGATCAGATCGGTGCGATCGATGCGCGCGCGGTCGTGGCGCAGCCCACCCAGTACCGACCAGCGTTCGCTCAACGCCAGCCGGTCCTCCACGAACAGCGCGTACTGCTCGGCGCGGTTGCGATAGCGCGGCAGGTTCGGCGCGTCGCTGGCGAACTGGCCCGGCACCGGATCGAACGGATCGACCGGGCCCGAGCTGCCGGCATAGGTGTTGTTGGTGTGCTTGAAGTGCGCGCGGTTGGCATCCAGGCCCACCGCGAAGTTGTTCTGCAGGCCACCCGCCGTTCCCTGCACGCGCAGCGTCGAGGTCAGTCCGGTCTGGTCCTGGTTGTGGGTGATCTCGGTATTGCCCGAGCGATCGATCAAGCCGGTAGCGCGGTTGTAGACATAGACCTCGGCATTGCGCCAGTCACGCTGGCTGTCGATCTGGTAGACGCGGGTTCGCCATTCCACGTTCGCGTTCGGTGTCCACAGCGCGTCGAGCTGGGTCCAGCGGTCGCGGAAGCGGATCTCGCTGTCATCGACGTTGTAGTTGCGGTGGCGCAGCGCCTCCAGTTGGCGGCCCTCGACCAGCGGCGTGCCGAAGTAGCGCATGGGTTGCTGGTAGCCCTGCGCATGGGTGAGCGTCAGCTGCAGGTCCGCACGTGGCTGCCACAGCAACGCACCGGAGAATGTCGCGTCACTGTTGCGCCCACGATCAACCCAGCCACCGCTGTAGTTGCCACTCACATCCAGCCGGTAGGCCAGCTCGGGCGACAGCGCGCCACCGCTGCCGAAGCCCAGCCGCGCGGTGTCCTCGCTGCCCACGGTTACGCTGATCTCGTTTTCGATGGCGCCGCGCGTGGGCTTCTTCGGCACGATGTTGATCACCCCGCCGATCGCACCATCGCCATGGATGACCGAGGCCGGCCCGCGCAGTACTTCGATGCGCTCGATCGACCAGGTATCGAACGGGAAGGTGATGCCCACGCCGCCGTACTGTCGCAGCCCGTCGTACAGCCGCATCACCGAAGCACCGTCGGTGAAGCCGCGGCTGGACAGCGCACTCAGGCCATTGCCCGGATGCGGCATTGCACTGATCGCACCCGCTCGGCTGATCGCATCGTTGAGGTTGCTGTCGCCGCGCTGATCCAGCTGTTCGCGCGAAATTACCGTCAGGCTGGCCGGCGTCTGCAGCACGCTCAGGCCCAATGCAGAGCCGGCGCTGGCGGTGGAGGACAGCTCGCCGCTGCGGGTATCGACCACCCGCACGGTCTCCAGCGTGGTCGGGGGTGCCGCGTCGGCGGCAAGCAGGGGCGCGGCATGCAGGAGCAACGCGCACAGGACAGGCAGCGTCGCCCGGCGCAGGCGCGCGGACTTGGGGTTCGTTTTCATTTTTTCACGGCATGCAAGGCCACCCCGCGATGGCAGGGCAGCAATCAGAAAGGGACAAACACGCGCGTGCGGGTACCGGCCGTGGCCGGCAACCTCATGGAAAAACGATCAATGCAACGCGCGTGCGGCTTAGACGGCCATCAAGGCCGGCGGCCCACGCGCTCCCAATGTGCCGCTGAGCCGTTGCGGCAACGTCTGCACCGCACCGCGCAACGCGCGGCACACCGGAGCCATCGGCATCAACAGCAGCACTGCCGCCACCAACAGGGTGATCAACCGCGCTGCAATCAGGCAGTAATCACAATCCACGCCCATCTCATGATCGGCATGCGGATCGGCGGGCGGCTTCTTTGCGGTCTCGCCGTGCGGCATCGCCATCGCGTGATGGTCGTGGTGCCCTTCCAACGCGTGCTGCGCATGTTCTGCCTGCATTGCGTGGTCCATGGCCGCCACCGGCGTTGCAGCGGCAGCCACGTGACCATGCGCCAGCCAGCGGCTCACCAGCGGGGCAAGCAGCACCAGCAGCATGGCAAGCCATGCCAGGGCCTGGAACCGGCGGTGGAGAACAGAACGGCGCACGTCGCCATTCTACGGGGCCATGGCCAACCTTGGACCCCGTTCAGGGTTTGCCCCCTGCGACACGGTGACGCAGGAGCTCGCCTCGCGCGGCGACATGTGAATGCACCACACCGCGGTCCCTGCGCTTGCGGGCTCTGCCTCGCCAACGTTAGGGTTCAATTGGCCACGGCAAGGAGCCAGAGGAATCTGCATGACCACCCGCATCACACACCGGCAGCGCATCAGCCTGCTCGGCCTGACCGCGCTGCTTGCTGCCTGCGCCGACAAGGGGCCGCCCCCACCGCCAGAGCCGCTGGAACTCTCACAGCCCATCGCCGTGGACGCGACCGGCCAGCAGGTGCAGTTCGAGTTCGAAACCACGGCGCGCAATTTTGCCAGCTACCGCACTTATGCGGTGGAACTGGATCTGCAGCACGTCTCCCCATCGCCAGATGCTGCTTCTCCGCGCGACCTGCACATTCCTTTACGCGTTGGACTTCAGCAATGGTCCGGCGGCACTTGGCAGCCGCTGGCAAGCCCCGACGCGTATCAGATCGCACAGTCGCAATCTGGCCAGCCACTGCCAGACTGGCACCGCGGTAAGGGTCTGAACTACGCCCAGATCCAACGGGGCAGCGATGGCGCATACCGATTGCATGTCGCGTTGCTGCCGTTGCAGGCGCATGGCCGGTATCGGGTCCAGGTCAGCACGGTTGAAGACATCGCACCACTTCGTGGCGCAAGCGCCAGGATGCTGATTCACGAATCGCGTCCGCTCGCCAAGTAGCACAGCGCCTTCGTACACCTTCCAGGAGGAACACCACGCACATGGACAAGCCACGCTACATCGTCGATATCGTCATTGCGGCACCGGGTACACCGCTTCTCGTCCCCGTAACGCAGCAGCCGCTGAGCAATCCGGATGGTTCCCCGCAGACATCCGGGCCCGGTCACATGTTCTACGTCCTGCGAGCACCGGGAAAAGATCCGGCGAGCTACGGCTTTGCACCGATCAAGCACGGCAGCATGAACGGACCGGGCGACATCGTGGACAGCGATGCAAAGACCTACAAGAACCCACATTACACGCGCTCTCTGGAAATCACCGAAGCCCAGTACAACAAGCTCAAGGCGTTCGGCGACGATCCAGTGAAGTACGGCTTCAGCAAGCACTATGCCGACGTGCGCCACAACTGCGTGGACTTCACCTGGGGCGCATTGAATCATGCCGGCATCCAGCGCAAGCACAGCCTGGACGTGAACAGCATCGGCGGCCCCGTCGGCCAGTTGCTGCCCGATGTCCGCATTCCGCTGGGCGTCCAGTCACAGGGCAAGGACGGCTATCGTCCGCTGCGCAACATCCATGGCGTGGACAGCATTGAGCCCCCTTTCCCCAACAGCGAACTCAACCGCACCACCACTCATCCCCTGCCCGAGCGCAGCTTGAAGCAGCGTCTGCTCAGCGAAACCGATGGCATTGATGGCCCCTTGAGCGAGCGTCTGGCTGCGGACGCGCGCGCACCGGGGCACAGCCTTCATGCCTTGGACCAGAAAGTGCGTACCGCACTCGCCCAGGCCAGCGAACAGCAGGGACTGCCCCCCGGCCAGGAGCACGAACGACTGGCCGGCCATCTGACCCACGCGGCGGTGCAGGCCGGCTTCGGCGAAAAGGACACGCTGCAGGTGGCATTCAGTTCAAACAGCACCGCCGAGGCACCCGGCTACGTATTCCTGCATCGCAGCGGCGACACCGCCTCGCCGGACCCTGCCGCCAATCGCCAGCGCCTGTCCCTGCTCGATACGCAGCAGGGCGACGCGGATACGCTGTATCAGCAGGCCAATGTGCAGCAGCAATCCCGCGACGCAAGCCGGCTGGCGCAGGACGAGCAACAGGCACAACAGCAGGCGTCGCCGCGCATGGCCTGACCCAGCCGCATCAGGCGCAGGCACCGTTCCCGCATCAACTCACGTACTGCGCCTGACCGTTCCCGAACGACCAGTTCTCCTTCTTCACCTCCACCAGGTTGATGAACACGTCCTCGCGGCGGATGCCCACCGCTGCATGCAGTCCATCGGCGATGCCGGCGTACAGCGCCTTCTTCTGCTCCAGCGTGCGCCCTTCGTTCCAGGTGATCTGGATGCAGATGAAGTCGTCGGTACGATCCACACCCAGGTAACCCGGGTCGTAGATCAGCGTGCCAGGTGCGTGCTCCTGGAAGATCTGGAAGCGATCGTTCTCCGGCACGCCCACCGCGCGCATGGCCTGGTAGATGGTGTCGCCGACGCGTTGCAGGTAGTCGGCGGATTTACCTTTGCGAAGATCGATGCGGGTGAGCGGCATGGTGGCACTCCAGGGTGGAAGGGCACGGCAACGGGCTGAGACTACGCCTGCCCGGGGCGGTGGGACAGCGCAGGGATGGAACCTTCTGGCTCCATGCGTGGCATGGTCCCGCCTCCGCCGCGCGGGATGACGCGATTGCCATGGTGGCATCCCTCCGGAGTCGTCATGTGCACGGTCGGCAGGGGCGGCGATGCGCGCCATCAGTGATGGGCCGCACTACTCGCGCGTGTCGAACGACACACATCGGAAAACGTCTGGCCTGCCTAGGGACAGTTGAGAATTTTCCTTACAGACCGATGTGATTGCCCGGCTTGAAGATCGCCGCGCCGAGGCAAGACGCCTTGGCCGGGATTGGCGTCTCGAAAAAGCAAACCGAACGGATAGGTTGCGCAGCAGTGCGTAGCCGCAAGAATGCACCAACTGCCCTCAATGGCGGGCGGTGTGTGGGGATCACTCGATCCGCCGGGTGATTTCTCACTCCGTTGTGTTTGCCCCGGTACGCCAACCCGCACCGTCCGCCACCTTCACTCCGGAAGGTGGCCCTACGCCAGTGAGGGTTTCGCCATGACCAACCGCACCGCCGTCCATCCCCGCCTGTACACCCTTATCGGCGACGTCGCCGCCGATGTGCCCGAAGACCTCGCACGCGAGATCGAGTGCGCCCTGAACGCGCAGAATTTGCCCGCGCAGCTGCCCACTTTCTTCGCCCGTCTCAATGCGATCAACCATGCTGACGGCGATGACGGACAGCCGTGCATCAGCCTCACCCTCGGCGCCAGCAATCACGCTTCGTTGCGCCGCTCGCTATCTGGGCTCGGCGCATTGCTCGATCTGCTGCAGGCCGCCGACCATGCGCGCAACGAAGGCGGCCCGGACGAACAGTTGGGTGCCTTCCATGTCGACGGACTGATCGTGGCCGCACGACAACTGGTGCGCGAGGCACATCATTGCCTCTCCGGCGGCGACGCCTGAGCGGCCCGGATACGCTCCCGCTACAATCGCGCAGGGAGCGCAGGAGACCGCAATGGACGCCGAACACCTGGAATACTTCAAGGCCGCACTGGAAGGCCGCGCAACCGTGGGCTGGAACGTCTGGTTCGCTGCCAACCAGCACGCGCTGGCACAACAGCTGAGCCGCCCTGCACTGCTGCGCTTGAAGTTCAGCACACTGGATGAAGCCGAACGCCTGCTGGCCGAAGCCGGCATCGTGCCCCGCAGCACAGCGGGCAAGCGCTACGAAATGTACTGCGCGCAGTTCTCGCCGGACGTGGTGGACGCGAACGGTCGCCCGCTACCGGCCCTCTGGCGCGCAGCGCACGGCGGTGCGATCGGCCTGCTGGCCGAGGGTGAGCAGGAGGCCGGCCAGGCGAAGCTGCTCGCGGAGTTCCGCCGCGTCCGCAGGCGCGGGCTGCAACAGGCTCATGAGTGGTTGGCCGATCTGTGCTTTGAAGGCGAGATGGAGCTGACCAGCGGCAATGCCGGGGTGGGCCGTAGTCTGCTGGCGGTGGTGGTGCAGGCCGGCAGCGGCCATGACCTGCTGGATGCCACGGCGATGATCGCGCGCGAGTTATTGGACGAACACGGCTGAGACAAGGCCTGTTCCCATTCACAGAAGAAAACCACTTTGTAAATGAAGGCCAGCAGTGAGCTCAGAGAATGGCTGGAACCGCTGTAGCGCAGGACTTTCCGCCCCATCCCCTGCGTGGCCCGCATCGACCAACAAGCTTCATGATCGTAATATCCGGTCAAGCCTTACTCGAAGGCGTTTTCGGGGATGCGAAGAATGCGTAGATCCAGGGATGCTGCAGGTGGTGTAATTTCGCGCTTCAGGAGATTTGAATCTCAGTTCCGCCAGTTGGCTGCCATAGGCACCTGGTTGTGCTTTGCGCTGCCGTTTGGCCTTGGCCTATTACCATCTGCCATCGCCGCAGGCCAGGAAACAGTCACTTAGTGAGCGACTCGGCCACCGGGCTGAGCTACATGCAGCAGCGGTACATGGATCCACAGTTGGGGATTTTCCTATCGGTGGACCCGGTAACGGCCTATCAGAAGCCAGTTGAACAGTTCAACCGGTATCGATATGCCAACGGAAACCCTTACAAGTTCACGGATCCTGATGGGCGGGAGAGTGGTGCAGCCTTCAAGGTAGTCAACGACGCCACGAATGGGCAACCGATTACTCCTCCGCCGAGAAATCCAAGCGATAGCCTCGGACCGGCAATTGGTGTCGCGTTAACCGCAATTCTGGCGGCTCCAGTACTCGCAGAGGGTGGTCTGGCCGCAATGGCAAATCCAGGAGCGGTAGCCACTGCGGCAGAGATTGGCGCAGGAGCCGCCGGTGTCACGGGCACTTCTGGCGCAGTAGCGGGAAAGATCACCGGCTACACTAAGCACGGCTTGAATCAGGCAATCTCCCGCGATGGAGGCAGGGGGGTCTCTGCAAAGGCCATACTATCGGCAGTGAAAGAACCCGCGAAGGTTGCCGAGCAGGCCGGCGGCAAGACGGCGTACACAGGGAAGGATGCGAAAGTAGTTTTGAACGGCGAAGGGAAGGTCATAACGGCCTTCCCGAAGAATAGCGAAGGACTGAGAGACCCGAAGGTAAAGTAAAGATGAAGAAGGATATCTCACCCAGCCTGCGCTCGCTGTTGGTTGAAATCGCAGCGAAGCACAATTTGCTCCTACCCGAGAATGGCGTCAGATACCTCGTTGAGCGTGATCGCGAGTCGCTGATTGATGCGTTGCTGGAAGAACTGTCAGAGAGCGGCTTGGGGCCTGACGATGAACCTAATCAACGAGGCATTGAGATCGAAGAAATCATTGACTTCGTCGGCCCCGTCGTTGATCGGCCCGATGCGTCGGGTGACTGAAGGCACGTTGATGCGGGCACGGCCTGATTGACGCACGGCGAAGATCAAGCGCGCCGCTGGAAGAACACGGCTGAGACGGAGCGCGCATTCGGCTGATCCTGCTGGATCGCAGGTAACAAAAAAGCCCCCATTGCTGGAGGCTTTTTTCGTTCTGCAACATGGTGGGCGGTACAGGGATCGAACCTGTGACCCTTGCCGTGTGAAGGCAATGCTCTACCGCTGAGCTAACCGCCCGGTGTGTTGCTGAGCCGCTCATTATAGGGGCTTTTCAGAGGCCGTCAACACTTTTTCACATTCGTGTTCACGGGTGTTTTCGGGGTGCGCAGCCGAGCATGGCTCGGCTCTACAGAACAGCGGGTTCACAGGCGTTTCGGGGCATGCAGCCGAGCCCAGCCCGGCGCTACCGGAATCACATCGTATGGGTCGGCTTGTCCGAGCTGGTAAGCCCGGCCAGCAGGGTCTCGATCTTGTGGCGCACGCCCTCGCCTTCGGCGCCGTCGGCCAGCTGCACGCCGATGCCGGCGGTGCGGTTGCCCTGCGCGCCAGCCGGGGTCACCCAGATCACCTTGCCGGCCACCGGCAGGCGCTCGCTGGAATCGGGCAGGGTCAGCAGCAGGAACACTTCGTCGCCCAGGAAATAGCGCTTGGGTGTGGGCACGAAGATGCCGCCATTCTTCACGAACGGCATGTACGCGCTGTACAGCGCGGCCTTGTCCTTCACAGCCAGGGACAGGATGCCCTGGCGGGCGTTGCTGGCACTCATCGATTTCCCCTTGCGGCAGGCCGCTCGTTCACCTTGTTCCAGGCCAGCAGCAACTCGACCACCGCAAGGTCTGCACGCACCGTGGTGCGCAGCAGGTCGCGGGTGCGGTTGGCCGCATCGAACCAGGCTGCAAGCTTGTGCAATCGCTCCGGCGTGGTCAAGGCATCGGTACTGGCCTGGGCCAGCGCCAGATCGGCAGCGAAGCGCAGGCGCAGCGACGCGTTGTCATCACCGCACCACTTCTGCGCCAGCTCCACCGCGCCGGTCTTGCCGGCGGCCAGCTGTTCCAGATCTCGACCGACTTCGCGGCGCAGGCTCAGGCCGTCTTCGCGCAGCCAGTTGTCGGCCTGGCCGGGATGGCCGCGGGCGGCCTCCAGCGCTTCGCGCACCGATGCTTCACTGTGGCCCAGCTGCTGCAGCCAGGCCAGTGCTTCGTGCTGCGGCGGCAGCTTGAATTCCAGTCGCTGGCAACGGCTGCGGATGGTCTGCGGCAGGCGTGCCGGATCGCTGCTGATCAGCCACAGATAGCGGCCGGGCTGCGGCTCCTCAAGCGTCTTCAGCAGCGCGTTGGCGGCCGAACGGTTGATCGCATCGGCCGGATCGACGATCACGACCTGCGCCACGCCGTACTGCGGGGTCAGCGCCAGCTTTTCGGTGATCTCGCGCACCTGCTCGATGACGATCTCGGTACGCAGCTTGTCGCCGCTCTTGTTCGGAATGAAGCTGACCAGCTGCAGGTCCGGATGGGTGCCGGCGGCGATCAGCTGGCGCGTGCGCGTGGCGTGCGTTGCATCACCCTGCGCCAGCACGTGGTCGGCCAGCGCCAGCGCCACCTCGCGCTTGCCCAGCCCGGCCGGGCCGCAGATCAGCAGGCCATGACCGAGGCGACCGGCGTCGAGCGCGGCCACGGTCTGGTCGAACGCGCGCTGCTGCCACGGCGAAAACGTGCTCATGCGCCCTCCCCGTCCTGCAGCCAACGCTCGATACGTGCGACCACATCGGCGGCCACGCGTTCCTGCACCTGGCCGGCGTCGATCAGCGCGAAGCGCTGCGGGTCCTGCTGTGCGCGGCTGCGGAACACGGCGCGCACGCGCTGGAAGAAATCGTCCTGCTCGCTCTCGATGCGGTCCGGCCACAGGTCACGGCCATTCGCGCGGGCGCGGCCCACCGCCACATCCACATCCAGCAGCAGGGTCAGGCCCGGCAGCAGGCCGACCGCGCGGCGCTCCAGGTCGGCAATCCACTGCGGATCCAGGCCACGGCCGCCGCCCTGGTAGGCGTAGCTGGAATCGGTGAAGCGATCGCTCAGCACGTAGGCACCGCGCTGCAGCGCCGGCCGGATCACCTGGCGCACATGCTGGGCGCGTGCGGCGAACACCAGCAGCAACTCGGCTTCGGCGCTGAGCGGCTCGGCAGCGATCTCGGCATCAGGCTTCAGCACCAGGCCGCGGATGCGCTCGGCCAGTGGCGTACCGCCCGGCTCGCGGGTCAGCACCACCTCGTGGCCGTGGCTGCGCAGGCAGTCACGGATGGCATTGATGGCGGTGGTCTTCCCCGCGCCCTCGCCGCCTTCCAGGCTGACGAAACGCGGGTGACGAAGCAGCGCGGGACTCATTGCGCCGGGATCTCCTGGGTACGTTGCTGGCGCAGCTGCTGCAGGTAGCGGGCTACGGCGGCGTTGTGCTGCTCCAGGCTGGGCGAGAACACGTGAGCGCCGCTGCCGTCGCCCACGGCGACGAAGTACAGCGCGTCGCCGGCGGCCGGCTGCGCGGCGGCCATCAGCGCGTCGCGACTGGGCATGGCGATCGGGGTCGGGGTCAGGCCCGCACGGGTATAGGTGTTGTACGGCGTATCGGTGGTCAGGTCGCGGCGGCGGATGTTGCCGTCATACGCGGCACCGATGCCGTAGATCACGGTCGGGTCGGTCTGCAGGCGCATGCCGATCTTCAGGCGGCGCATGAACACGCCGGCGATCTGCGGGCGCTCGCTGGCCAGCGCGGTTTCCTTCTCGATGATCGACGCCAGCGTCAGCAGTTCGTAGGGCGTGTTGATCGGCAGGTCCGGCGCGCGGCTTTCCCAGGCTTCGTCCAGCGCCTTTTCCATTGCGGCGTGGGCGCGCTTGAGCACGTCCAGATCACTGTCGCCGCGCTGGTAGACGTAGGTCTCCGGCAGGAAGCGGCCTTCCGGGTGCTGGCCACCGAAGCCGAGGCGCTGCATCAACGCGGCGTCATCCAGGGTATCGGTGGTGTGCAGCAGCGGCTCGGCGCGCTTGAGTGCAGCACGCAGCTGGCGGATGTTCCAGCCCTCGACAATGGTGACGCGGTGCTGCAACACCTTGCCGGCGCGCATGCGCAGCAACAGCTCGCGCGGGGTCAGCTCGCCACTGAGCGCGTACTCGCCCACCTTCAGCTTGCCGGCCGCATCGAGCTGGCGCGCCAGCAGTTGCCACTGGGTGTCCTGGCCCTCGTCCACGCCGGCATCGCGCAGCTTGCGCAGCACGCTGTTCATGCCATCGCCGCTGGCGATGACCACGCTCTCGGCGGTCGGGGTGATCGGGGCATCGGCGAACCGGGTCTGCTGGTAGAAGAACCACGCGCCCGCGCCGGCCACGACGGCGGCCAGCACCACCACCAGCGTTACCACGAACAGACACCCGCGCTTGGCTCCCGCCATGGACTACCTCTGAACTCGATTCCGTCGTGCAGGATACCGTGCCGGTGGATTGGGGTCATGACCGGGGTGGCGTCGCCGTGCCGACCGACGGTCGGCACCCACCACAATCCATGCCTGGCGCGGCGATCAGTAGATCCACGCCATGCGTGGATGAATGGCCATGGAGGACTCCGTGCCGACCAACGGTCGGCACCCACCGTGGGGGAATGGCGTTTGCGGCCC
>NZ_JAPTFO010000023.1:0-53395 GCF_030985515.1 Stenotrophomonas sp. Sm10 | reverse complement strand
TGCCCGGCGATTTCCCGAACGCCGCGCCATGCGCTCGCCGGGCATGGCCCGGCGCTACCCCTGGGGATCCGACCCCGGTGCGGTCAGCCCTTGACCACGCCCAGTTCGACGCCGATGCGCGTGAATGCATCGATCGCGCGGTCCAGATGCTCGCGGCTGTGCGCGGCGCTGATCTGGGTGCGGATGCGCGCCTGGCCCTTGGGTACCACCGGGAAGAAGAAACCGATCGCGTAGATGCCTTCTTCGAGCAGGCGCTCGGCGAACTTCTGCGCCAGCGGCGCGTCGTACAGCATCACCGGGCTGATTGGATGTACGCCCGGCTTCACGTCGAAACCGGCCGCGGTCATTTTTTCGCGGAAGTAGGCGGTGTTCTCGGCCAGCGTGCTGCGCAGGTCGTCGGCGGCGGCCAGCATTTCGAATGCCTTGATGCCTGCGGCCACCACGTGCGGCGGCAGCGAGTTGGAGAACAGGTACGGGCGCGAGCGCTGGCGCAGCAGTTCGATCACTTCGGCGCTGGCGCAGGTGAAGCCGCCAAGTGCGCCACCCATGGCCTTGCCCAGGGTGCCGGTGATGATGTCGATCTTCTCCAGCACGCCCTTGACCTCGGCCGAACCGCGGCCGGTGGCGCCAAGGAAACCGGTGGCGTGGCATTCGTCGATGTGCACCAGCGCGTTGTACTTCTTCGCCAGCGCAGTGATCTCGTCCAGCGGCGCGATGAAGCCGTCCATCGAGAACACGCCGTCGGTGGTGATCAGCTTGGTCTTGCAGCCGGCGGCATCGGCGGCCTGCAGCTGGGCTTCCAGGTCGGCCATGTCGCAGTTGGCGTAGCGGAAACGCTTGGCCTTGCACAGGCGCACGCCGTCGATGATCGACGCATGGTTCAGTGCGTCGGAAATGATCGCGTCATTCTCGCCAAGCAGTGGCTCGAACAGGCCGCCATTGGCATCGAAGCAGGCCGCGTACAGGATGGTGTCCTGCTTGCCGAAGAAATCGGCGATCTGCTTCTCCAGCTGCTTGTGCAGGTCCTGGGTGCCGCAGATGAAGCGCACCGACGCCATGCCGAAGCCGTGGCTGTCCAGCGCGTCCTTGGCGGCCTGGATCAGGTCCGGGTGGTCGGCCAGGCCCAGATAGTTGTTGGCACAGAAATTCAGCACCGTGCGGCCGTCGTCGAGGGTGATCTCGGCCGACTGCGGGCTGGTGATGATCCGCTCGGACTTGAACAGGCCCTGGGCGCGGATGGCGTCCAGTTCCTCGGCGTAGTGGCGGGTCAGGGCGGAGGAGGGGTCGGTCATGGCGTGGGCACGGTTCTGAGCGGGGAAACCGCTGATTCTACCGGGCATCGCCGCTTGCCAACCGGCGCAGTTGCGGCGTCACCAGAGCGGACACATGTTGCATCGCAATAGCAAACGGGTTAAAAATTCGTGAACCGGCGCTGTCCCGCTCCGGCCGCCCCGCCTTCCGCGCCACGCCACCGCCCCCACCGGAGACGCTCATGAAGCACGCCCGTGCCTGCCTCGCCATTGCCGCTGCCCTGTCCATGGCCGCCCCGTTCACCGCCAGTGCCCAGGAAGACGAATCGCCGTACAGCTGGAACGTCACCGCCGTTTCCGATTACCTGTTCCGTGGTGTCTCACAGACCGACGAAAAGCCGACCCTGCAGGCGGGGTTCACCTACACCTCGCCGGTCGGCCTGTATGCCGGTGTCTGGGGTTCGGGCGTCGACTTCGGTCCGGGCGACCCGAGCACCGAGGTCGACTACCAGATCGGCTATGGCGTTGACGTCACGCCCCGCGTCAATTTCGACGCCCTGCTGAACCGCTACACCTACCTCGGTGCCAGCGAGCTGAACTACAACGAGCTGATCACCACCACCACGCTGGATGAGACCTACAAGCTGACGGTGGCCTACACCAACGATGTCTGGAACAGCAGCACCGATGGCTGGTACTTCGGCCTGGGCGGCAGCTGGGGCCTGCCGAAAGACTTCACCCTGAATGCCAACGTCGGTCGCAGCACCTTCGAGGACGGCATCGCCAAGGACTACACCGACTGGAACGTCGGCGTCGCGCGCCAGTTCGGCCTGTTCAACGTCGGCCTCGGCTACTACGGCACCGACGGCAACGGCCGCGACAACTCCGGCAAGCTGGCCCACAGCCGGGTGATGCTGAGCGTGGCCGTCGGCAAGTAACGCCGCAGGCGTTACGGCAGGTGCCAGGCTTGCCTGGCACGCATTGGAAAAGGCGCCCATCGGGCGCCTTTTTCATTCCGGTGACGCCGGGCATGGCCCGGCGCTACCGTGGGGCGGATCAGTTCCAGCTCAATACCACTTTGCCGGCCTTGCCTTCTTCCATCAGGTCGAAGCCCTTCTGGAAATCGTCAATCGGCAGCTGGTGGGTCATCACCTTGCCGAGCGGGAAGCCGGACAGCACCAGCTGGGTCATCTTGTACCAGGTCTCGTACATCTTGCGGCCGTAGATGCCCTGCACGGTCAGGCCCTTGAAGATGATCTTGTCCCAGTCGCAGCCGGCGCCCTTGGGCATGATGCCGAGC
Source organism: Stenotrophomonas sp. Sm10 (assembly GCF_030985515.1). Lineage (NCBI taxonomy): Bacteria > Pseudomonadati > Pseudomonadota > Gammaproteobacteria > Lysobacterales > Lysobacteraceae > Stenotrophomonas > Stenotrophomonas sp. Sm10. The sequence continues at coordinate 50,845 of NZ_JAPTFO010000023.1, read as the reverse complement.
ATGGCGATCTTGCCGCCGTGGTACATGCAGTCGAGCATGTCATTGAAAGCGCGCGGGTTGCCGCTCATTTCCAGGCCCACGTCGAAGCCTTCCATGTGCAGTTCCTTCATCACGTCCTTCAGCGACTGGTTGGCCACGTTGACCACGCGGGTAGCGCCCATGTCGGCGGCCAGCTTCAGGCGGAAGTCGTTGACGTCGGTCACCACTACGTTACGCGCGCCGATGTGCTTGCAGATGCCGGCGGCGATGATGCCGATCGGGCCGGCACCGGTGATCAGCACGTCCTCCCCGATCACATCGAATTCCAGCGCACAGTGCGCGGCGTTGCCGTAAGGATCGAAGAACGCGGCCAGCTCCGACGGAATCTGGTCCGGGATCGGCCACAGGTTGCTGGCCGGCATCACCATGTATTCGGCGAACGCGCCGTTGACGTTGACGCCGATGCCGACGGTGTTCGGACACAGGTGCGGGCGGCCGCCCCGGCAGTTGCGGCAATGACCGCAGACGATGTGGCCTTCGGCCGAGACGCGCTGGCCGATCTCATAGCCGGTCACTGCCGAGCCCAGCGCGGCGACGCGGCCGACGAATTCGTGGCCGATGGTCAGGCCCGGCTTGATGGTGCGCTGGCTCCACTCGTCCCACAGGTAGATGTGCAGGTCGGTACCGCAGATCGCGGTCTTCTCGAGCTTGATCAGGACCTCGTTCGGGCCGGGGGTCGGCACCGGAACTTCTTCCAGCCAGATGCCCTTGGCTGCTTCGCGCTTGACCAGGGCCTTCATCGTTTGCTGCGCCATCGGGGTGGAACTCATCAGGGGGAAAGCGCGGATTATAGGGGGCCGCGCGGATTTCCCATGTTGCGCTGCGGGTGCAGTGGTGGAACGAAAGGCGTGCGCCGGCGGGCGTTTCGAACGTACTGCGAACAGCGGCGCCTCCCTGATCCGGGAAAGGGGGCGTGGTCACCCTGGCCGGGACACGCAAAAGCCCATCCATGGTGCTCGATGGCGCCTTGCTCGTGCGCGCTATCCTGCGCACACGGCAAGACCGGGGTTGGGCGTCCTGCCCAACCCGCCAGTCGCATGCGCCCGGCCCATGGCGCCAACGGTCCCGTCCAGGGTGACCACGCCCCCTCTGGACGATTTCCGTGTGCGCGGCCGACGTGCGCGTGGCAGAGCAAGAAGCAGGCCCATGACTTCCGGGGTTCGGGCCGGGGCAGGGCGGCGGGCTACAATCGAGGGTTCCACTACCAGGGGCCGCTCCATGCGCTCGAACCTGCTTGCATTTTCCATCGTCGCCAGCCTCGGGCTGGCCCAGGTCGCCCATGCCGCTGAAGGCATGTGGGTGCCGCAGCAGCTGCCGGAAATCGCCGGCCCGCTGCAGAAGGCCGGCCTGAAGCTGTCCCCGCAGCAGCTGTCCAACCTGACCGGCGACCCGATGGGCGCGGTCGTCGCCCTCGGCGGCTGCACCGCCAGCTTCGTCTCGCCGCAGGGTCTGGTGGTCACCAACCACCATTGCGCGTATGGCGCCATCCAGCTGAATTCGACCGCGCAGAAGAACCTGATCAAGGACGGCTTCAACGCGCCGACCCTGAAGGACGAACTGAGCGCCGGCCCGAACGCCCGCGTGTTCGTGCTCGACCAGATCACCGACGTCACCGCCCAGGCCAAGGCCGCCATCGCCGCCGCCGGCAATGACCCGTTGGCCCGCAGCCGCGCGCTGGACGCCTTCGACAAGGCCCAGGTTGCCGCCTGTGAGGCCGATGCCGGTTTCCGCTGCCGCCTGTACAGCTTCTCCGGCGGCAACACCTACCGCCTGTTCCGCAACATGGAAATCAAGGATGTGCGCCTGGTCTATGCGCCCCCGGGCAGCGTCGGCAAGTTCGGCGGCGACGTCGACAACTGGATGTGGCCACGCCACACCGGCGATTTCTCGTTCTACCGCGCCTACGTCGGCAAGGACGGCAAGCCGGCCGCCTTCGCCGCCGACAACGTGCCGTACCAGCCCAAGCACTTCCTGAAGTTCGCCGACCAGCCGCTGGGCGCCGACGACTTCGTGATGGTGGCCGGCTACCCGGGCCGCACCAACCGCTACGCGCTGGCCGGTGAGTTCAACGAAACCGCCAGCTTCACCTACCCGACCATCGCCAAGCACTACAACGCGGTGCTGAAGCTGATCGCCGACGCCGGCAAGGCCGACGCCGACGTCAAGGTGAAGTACGCCGCCACCGCCGCCAGCATGAACAACGTGGCCAAGAACTACCTGGGCCAGCTGGAAGGCTTCAAGCGCATAGACGCCGCTGGCCAGAAGCAGGCTGAAGAAGCCGCCGTGCTGGCGTGGCTGAAGAAGCAGGGCGCTGCCGGCAAGCCGGCCCTGGCCGCACACGCGCAGCTGCTCAAGCATCTGGATACCAGCAAGGCCACCCGCGAACGCGACCTGTTCGTCGGCCAGTTCAACAACACCTCGGCCGTTGGCGCGGCGATCACCCTGTACCGCCTGTCGATCGAGCGCAGCAAGCCGGATGCCGAACGCGAAGCCGGTTACCAGGAACGCGACCTGACCACCATCGAAGGTGGCCTGAAGCAGATGGATCGTCGCTACGTGGCGAAGATGGACCAGCAGCTGCAGGCCTACTGGCTGGAGCAGTACGTGGCCCTGCCGGCCGCGCAGCGCGACAATGACGTGCTGAACAAGTGGCTGGCCGGCAGCGATGCCGCTGCGGTGAAGTCGGTGGTGGCCAAGCTGTCGGGCACCGAGCTGGGCAGCCTGGATGCACGCCTGAAGTGGTTCAAGGCCGACCGTGCCGCGTTTGAAGCCAGCAGCGATCCGGCCATCCAGTACGCCGTGGCTGTCATGCCGGCACTGCTGAAGCAGGAAGAGCAGAAGAAGATCCGCGAAGGCGAATCGCTGACCGCGCGCCCGCTGTACCTGCAGGCCGTGGCCGACTACAAGAAGAGCCAGGGTGAGTTTGTCTACCCGGACGCCAACCTGTCGCTGCGCATCACCTTCGGCAACGTCATGGGCTATGGCAAGGACGGCGTGACGTACACCCCGTTCACCACCCTGGAAGGCGTGGCGGCGAAGGAGACCGGTGAAGATCCGTTCGATTCGCCGAAGGCGCTGCTCGATGCGGTCAAGGCCAAGCGTTACGGCGGCCTGGAAGACAAGCGCATCGGTTCGGTGCCGGTGAACTTCCTGTCCAACCTGGACATCACCGGCGGCAACTCGGGTTCGCCGGTGCTGGACGCCAACGGCAAGCTGGTCGGCCTGGCCTTCGATGGCAACTGGGAATCGGTCAGCTCCAACTGGGTGTTCGACCCGGTGATGACCCGCATGATCGCCGTCGACAGCCGCTACATGCAGTGGATCATGCAGGAAGTGGCGCCGGCGCCGCAGCTGCTGAAGGAACTGAACCTGGCGAAATAAACCGGTTGCGATAGTGCCGGCCGCTGGCCGGCAAACACGACCCGATGGCCGGGAATTCCGAAACCCCGCGACCCACGTCGCGGGGTTTTTTCATGCCCGGCCCGGCCCGGTGCGCCGAACAGGTATCATCCCTGTTCCGCGTGCTTCACAGGATGTGAACGAAACGCGGAAACCTCCTCCCCCCAGGACCCCTTGCACGCATGCGCATCCTGCTTGCCCGCCACGGCGAAACGCCGTGGAACGCCGAAGGCCGCTACCAGGGCCAGATCGACATCCCGCTTTCGCCGATCGGCGAAGCCCAGGCCCAGGCCCTGGGTGCCCGCCTGGCCTCGGTGGACATCACCCGTGCCGTCGCCTCGCCGCTGTCGCGCGCGCAGCGGACCGCGCAGCTGGCGCTTGGCGCCGCCCGCGCCGACATGCTGCTGACCGAGCCGGAGCTGCAGGAAATCGCCCACGGTGAATGGGAAGGGTTGCTGGCCAGCGAGATCCACGAGAAGGATCCGTCGCGCCTGCAGGCCTGGCGCGAGGAGCCGGATACGGTGTTGATGCCCGGCGGCGAATCGCTGCGCCTGGTGCTGGAGCGCAGCTGGCGTGGCCTGGCCCGCGCCACCGAAGGCCTCGGCGAGCACGACACCCTGCTGGTGGTTGCGCACGATGCGGTCAACCGCGTGATCCTGTGCAAGGTGCTGGGCCTGCCGCTTTCCCGGCTGTGGACCTTCCGCCAGGCACCGACCACGCTCAACCTGCTCGAAGGCGCCGACCTGGACAGCCTGGAAGTGGTGCGCCTGAACGACTGCGCCCACCACACGCCGTTCTTCGGCGAAGCCAAGCACCGCGCCCTCTGATTCCCGAACCACCTGCTTCTGCTGGAACCCCTGCCGTGACGAACACCCCGACCACCCTGGCCGACTGGCTGGACTACATTGAACGCCAGCACCCGGCGACCATCGACATGGGCCTGGAGCGCGTGCGCGCCGTGGCCACCGCGATGGGCCTGGGGGCGCCGGGCAAGCGCACCATCGTGGTTGGTGGCACCAACGGCAAGGGCTCGACCGTCGCCTTCATCGAAGCCATTGCACGTGCCGCCGGCTGGAAGGTTGGCGCGTACACCTCGCCGCATCTGCTGCGCTACAACGAGCGCGTGCGCATCGACGGCCAGGACGTGGAAGATGCGGCGCTGGTTGCTGCGTTCAACGCCGTCGAGGCCGCACGCGGCGAGACCACGCTGACCTATTTCGAGTACGGCACGCTGGCCGCGCTGCAGCTGTTCGCCGACGCCGGGCTGGATCTGGCGGTTCTGGAAGTGGGTCTGGGCGGTCGCCTGGATGCGGTCAACATCGTCGACGCCGATGTGGCCGTGATCACCACTGTGGACATCGACCATGCCGAATGGCTGGGCGAAGACCGCGAAGCAATCGGCACCGAGAAGGCCGGCATCATCCGTGGCTGGAAGCCGGTGATCCTGGGTGAGACCGACCCGCCGTCGAGCGTGCTCGCACGGGCCTACCTGGTGGGTGCCAACGCGATCCGCGGCGGCAGCGACTATTTCTACGAGCCGATCGATGCCCAGCGCTGGCGCTGGCGGGACGTTGGCCTGCGCATGGAACTGCCAACCCCGGCGCTGGCCGGGCCGATCCAGCTGGCCAATGCGGGTGCCGCCATTGCTGCGCTGCGCGCGCTGGACAAGCCGGTGCCGCGCGCGGCGTGGGCCGCTGGTATCGCGGCGGCGCGTATCCCGGGTCGGCTGCAGGCGTTCGAGCGAGATGGCGTGCAGATCCGCGTCGACGTCGGGCACAACCCGCAGGCGGCGGGCCAGCTGGCCCGTGCGCTGAAGGCCGAAGCGTCGGCCGGGCGCACCTTGGCGGTGTATGCCGCATTGCAGGACAAGGACGCGGTGGGTGTGGTGCAGGCATTGCAGGGCGTGGTTGGCGAGTGGACCCTTGCCGGCCTGGACGGCCCGCGCGGCCAGAGTGCCGCCCAGTTGCAGGCGCGCCTGGCCGAGACCGATGCTGGCAGCGCGCAGCAGGCCGCTTCGGTCGAGCAGGCGCTGGCGCAGGTACTGGACCGGGCCGAGCGCGGTGACCGCGTACTGGTGTTTGGCTCCTTCCATACCGCCGCCGCCGCGTTGCAGTGGCTGCAGCGCAACGCCTGAGCCACGTTCAGCCAATCCCGACGCCGTCCGGTCCGGCACCCGTATAATCGACCGCAACCTCCGGACAGTTGCCGCCTCACGTGGATACGCCTCTGAAACAGCGTCTGATTGGTGCCATCGTGCTGGTCGCACTGGCCGTGATTTTCCTGCCGATGCTGGTCAAGGGACCTGCACCGGACAGCGGTGTGGCCTCGGTGCCGATCGCCGCGCCGGACGCGCCGGCCGATGGCCAGTTCGAAACCCGTGAACTACCGCTGGTGGCTCCGGCCGGTGGTGCCACCGGCCTGCAGACCGGGCAGGCCAAGCCGCTGCAGGACGCCGCCACGCCGGCCACTCCGCCGACCGTGGACACCTCCCCGGCGGTTGCTGCCGGCAACTACGCCGTCACCTTCGGCGCCTACGGCAGCAAGGCCGACGCCGATGCCGTGATTGCCTACCTGCAGCGCTCGCAGCTGCCGGGCTTCGCAGAAGCGACCACCATCAACGGCCGTCAGGCATGGCGTGTGCGCGTGGGGCCGTACGCCGACCGTGCACAGGCCGAGGCCGCCCGCCTGCAGGCGGTGAAGATCCGTGCCGATGTGAAGGCCGAAGTGATCACCCTGGATGCCGCAGCGGACAGCAGCGCCCCGGTGGCAGCCACCCCGGCACCGGCTACGCCGAGCGCCAGTACCCCATCCGCCGCCACCGCGCCGTCGGCCAGCAGCAACCCGGTGCGCAGTGAAAGCCTGCCGCCGAGTACGCCGACTGCAACGACCACTCCGGCGGCCAAGCCCGAGCCGCCGAAGCCGGCGCCGAAGCCCGAAACCCCGAAGCCCGAGCCGAAGCCGGAGGCCACCGCGAGCAAGCCGGCAACGGCCCCGGCCACGCCGGCAGCACCGGCCGCCAGCGGCGTCGGCTTTGCCGTGCAGCTGGGCGCGTTCGGCCAGGCCAACGATGCCAACGCCCTGCGCGACAAGGTCCGCGCCGCCGGCTTCAGTGCTTTTGTCGAGCAGGTGCGCACCGAAAAGGGCACCCTGCATCGCGTCCGCGTCGGGCCGGTGGCCAACCGTGGCGATGCCGAGCAGCTGAAGGCGCAGGTCGCCGCCAAGGTCGGCGTCGCCGGCATGGTCCGGCCGCACCCATGACCCACGCGCAGCCGCGTTGCCAGCGCCGCCGAAGGAGCGGGGCGCCATGATCGACGTGGTGCTGCTGATCGTGATCGCCGCCTCCACCCTGCTGGGGATGCTGCGCGGCTTCGTCGGCATCGTCATTGGCACCCTGTCGTGGCTGCTGGCCGCGTGGGCGGCCTTCGCCTTCGGCAATGATGCCGCCCATTGGTGGGCTGCCCCGGCGGCCCCCGGTGGCGAACACTTCGTCGGCGGCTACCTGGGCGTCGGTATCGGCGTGATGATCGTGGTCGCGGTGATCGGCATGGTCATCAAGGCTCTGGTCCACCGCAGCATGCTGACCAGCCTGGACCGCCTGCTGGGCGGGGTGCTGGGGGCCGTGCGGGGCGGCCTGATCGCCGCGATCCTGCTGCTGCTGGGCAGTTTCACCCCGTTGACTGCCGAGCCCTCCTGGCAGCGCTCGGCGGTGCGGCCACTGCTGAATCCCACCGTTGCCTGGATGAACAGCAAGCTGCCGCACTGGGAGGTTCCCGGGGCCGATCTGCTGCCCAAGGCCTTGCCGACCGACGCGCTGTCCCCATCTGCATTGATGGAGTTGGGCAAGAACGCAGGCGCCGGGTTGGGAAAGCCGGGCGCGGCAGGCGATAATGGCATCCTCAACCAGGTAGTGGCAGGCAGCGGATGGCTGCGGCCTGCGAAAGCGGAACAGGGCGATTCCTACGATCCGGCGGAAGTGCGCCCGGATGCTCCTGCACTGCCGGACAGTATCGAGCCGGGCGATCCGGCCAACGTCGACCGCGTGCGCGGCGACCACCGCGGCCAGGTACGGCCACCTTCCTTGTAACTGGGCACAGCCCAGCGGAGACCTCGCATCATGTGTGGCATCGTCGGAATCGTCGGCAACCAGAACGTCGCCGGGCAGTTGTATGACGGCTTGACCGTCCTCCAGCACCGTGGCCAGGATGCGGCGGGCATCGCCACCGCCAGCGGCAGCCGCCTGCGCGTGCAGAAGGCCACCGGCCTGGTCCGCGATGTGTTCGATGCCCGCACCATGTCCACCCTGGAAGGCAGCGTGGGCATTGCCCACGTGCGCTACCCGACCGCCGGTTCGGAAGGCATGGACGAGGCGCAGCCGTTCTACGTCAATTCGCCGTACGGCATCGCGCTGGCCCACAACGGCAACCTGATCAACACCGAGGTGCTGCGCCAGCAGGTGTTCGAACAGGACCGCCGCAACGTCAACACCGATTCGGACAGCGAAGTGCTGCTGAACGTGTTCGCCTACGAACTGGAACAGCAGCGCCAGCTCAGCCCGGAAGCGGCCATCCGCGCGGTGGCCGGCGTGCACCGCCGGTGCAAGGGTGGCTATGCAGTGGTCAGCGTGGTGCTGGGCCTGGGCCTGGTCGCCTTCCGCGACCCGCATGGCATCCGTCCGCTGGTGCTGGGCAAGCGCAGCCATGCCGAGGGCGACGAGTACATCGTGGCGTCCGAGTCGGCCGCGCTGGACGTGCTGGGCTTCCAGCGCGTGCGCGATGTGCAGCCGGGCGAAGCGCTGGTGATCACCGCGCGTGGCGAGCTGTTCTCGGAGATCTGCGCCGAGCCGGCCGAGCACACCCCGTGCATCTTCGAATACGTGTACTTCGCGCGCCCGGACTCGATGATCGACAACGTCTCGGTGCACAAGGCGCGCATGCGCATGGGCATCAAGCTGGGCGAGAAGATCCTGCGCCTGCGCCCGGACCATGACATCGACACCATCATCCCGATCCCGGACACCTCGCGCGACGCGGCGCTGGAAATCTCCAACGTACTTGGGGTGAAGTACCGCGAAGGCTTCATCAAGAACCGCTACATCGGCCGTACCTTCATCATGCCGGGGCAGGGCGAACGCGTGAAGTCGGTGCGTCGCAAGCTCAACCCGATCCACCTTGAGTTCCGCAACCGCGTGGTGCTGCTGGTGGACGATTCGATCGTGCGTGGCACCACCAGCCAGCAGATCGTGCAGATGGCCCGTGACGCGGGCGCGCGCAAGGTCTATCTGGCCAGCGCCGCGCCGCCGGTGCGCTACCCGAACATCTACGGCATCGACATGCCGGCGGCCGAGGAACTGGTCGCGCACAACCGCACCGTGGAAGAGATCGAAGCCCACCTGGGCTGCGACTGGCTGATCTACCAGGACCTGGAAGACATGGAAGCGGCAGTGAGCGAAGGCAACCCGGCGCTGCGCAGCTTCGATTCGTCCTGCTTCAACGGCCACTACCCGACCGGCATTGAACCGGGCTACTTCGAGCGCATCCAGCAGCTGCGGTCGGACGACGCCAAGCACAAGCGCCGCGCCTGAGGACCAGGCGTGGTCGATGTACCCGACGTTGGTGGCGACCTGCTGCGCGCAGCGCAGCAGTGCCTGGCCGAAGCCGACCCGCTGCGCAAGGTTGCGCTGACCCAGGCGTATGCGGCCGCGTTCCGTGCCGGTCGCCTGAAAGTGGTGGCCGATGCGCCACCGCCGGAACCGATCCGCATGCCGGGCCGGCCAGCGCAGCTGATGCTGGTGCATCCGCGCGAAGTTCCGCGGCGCGGACTGGGTGGCGTGGAAGGTCGGGCTGCCTTCATCCACGCCATCGCCCATATCGAACTCAACGCGATCGATCTGGCTTGGGACGCGGTGTACCGCTTCCGTGGCCTGCCGTCGGCGTTTCATGCCGACTGGGTCAGCTGTGCCGACGACGAATCGCGGCATTTCATGCTGCTGCGCGAGCGCCTGCAGGTGCATGGCCACGACTACGCCGACTTCCCCGCGCACAACGGCCTGTGGGAAATGTGCGAAAAGACCGCGCACGATGGCCTGGCACGCATGGCGCTGGTGCCGCGCGTGCTGGAAGCGCGCGGCCTGGACGTGACGCCCGGCATGATCGAGAAACTGCGCAATGTCGGTGATGGCGAAACCGCCGATGTGCTGGAGGTGATCCTGCGTGAGGAAGTGGCGCATGTTGCCGCCGGTTCGCGCTGGTACCGCTGGTACTGCGACCGCGCCGGTGTCGAGCCGCGCGCACGTTTCAAGGAACTGCTTGTGGAGTATGCCGGCGGCTACCTGTACGGGCCGTTCAACATGGAAGCGCGCCTGCTGGCCGGGTTCGATGCGGATGAGCTGGCCAACCTTGTCGAGCAGGCCGGCTGAGAACAGGGGAGGTCCCCTTTTCTTATGCGTTCGGCAACACCACGCGCTTGCCATCCACGGTTGGCCGGTTGATATAGAACAAGCCAGGGCCTGGTCGATACGGCAGTTCGCTGACGCCGGCATCGGCGGCGTAGGTCAGTGCGGTGTCGCCCAGCGCATCGAAGTTCCAGTGCGCCGACTGCATCAGGTAGCGCCGACGCAGCAGCGCCTCCTGTGTCGCCGTCAGTGGCTGTCCGGCCACCAGGCGCCGTGCGATAGGCCGCAGGACGGACGGCAGTTCCCAGCCGGGAACCTCGGCGGCATTTGCAGTCCATTGCACGCCGGCATCGATGGCCTGCTGCTGCATCACCTGCAGTGCGATCAGCTGGTAACGCCAGTCGATGGGCCGGCGCAGTACCACAGCGGCGGTCACATACAGCACCGGTGACAACAGCACGCTGCGGCTGCCGGCGCGTCGCTGCTGCTGCCACTGGTGCCAGACATCCACCCAGATTTCCTTCTCGTCCACGCCCAGCTGCTGTCGCCAGCGTTCGGCATCGGCCTGTGTTTCAGCATAGGCCGTGGTGGCCTGCAGCATCGCCAGTGGAGGAATCTGGTAGTCGGCAACCGCGGGGCGGCGCAGCAACTGCCGGCGCGGGCGACTGAGCAGCTTGGGCCCTTCGTCGAGCTGGTTGTAGCCGCCACCGATGTTGGCGTGCACGCCGGGCAGGGCAATCTCGGTGAACGGCGGCGCCACGCTGGTCAGTGCATAGTGCTGGCGATGTTCATCACGCGCGGTGAGCTGCACGACGTGGCGTGCGATGCCACTGCGCAGCGCCAGTTGCGGCTGTTCCTCGGCGCGGCCGCCATTGACCGCGACAACGGTGTCGAACAGCCCGATGAAGCGCAGCACCGGCGTGGACGGGGGGAAGTTCGCAGTGCAGGACAGGCCGGCGGCCTGTAGCAGCTGGCGCCAGCGCACGCCGTCCCAGCCCTGAAGTTGGTTGGCGATGTCACGTGCGGCAGCAGCGCCGCGTGAATAACCGAACAGGTCCAGCTGCACGCCATGCAGCGGTCGCTGCCAGCGTGCGGATAGTCCCGACAGTGCGGCCGGAAGCAGCACCTGCAGCGCGCGCTGCACTTTCGCGCGCACACCACTGGCGCCGATGCCGAACGCCAGTCCGATCAGGTCGTCGTCGGCATCGTCGCGGGTGCCCACGCCTTCCACGTAGATCGACAGCGAAGGTGTGGCCATCGCATCGCGGCGGCTGTCCGGATACAGCTGCTGCAGGCGTGCGATGTTGGTCAGGCCGTTGTCGTAGCTGCTGGTCAGCCGGCTCTGGTAGGTCGAATCGTCATCCGCACGCAGCTGCGCCGGACGTGGCTGCGGAACCCGGGGGCGACCGCGTGCCAGGTTGTGTGCGTTGTTGCGGGTGCCATCGAAGAACAGGCCTATCCGCAGCAAGCCGACATCTTCGTCCGTGTCCTGCGATGGAGCCATGTGTATGTCCCGTCGTGGCTACGTCACGGTAGCGCGAAAGCGGTGTATTGGCGAAGTGTAGTGACGCTTTTGACCTTAATTAACGTAGATGCGGTGGATCACAGTTCCTGATTTTCATCTTCGTCTTCTATTGAATTCACACGGCCCACGCAGGCCATATGGCCAAACCCGGCAAACCCGGGCGTGCTGCATCAACGCTGTTCACATCATTCAAGGAGCGACGCAATGTTGTCCAGATCGATTGGCAAAGCGGCAGGTGGCTTGGTATTGGGTTTGTCGGTGGCAGCGGCCGCGCAGGCGGCACCGTTGTTCGAGCCAGTGACGGTCATCAGCCGTGCATCGGCAAACAGTGAGCCCGCGCTGGGCAAGCTGCTGGCCACCCCGTCCACCGCGACGGTACAGGAAGTGCGTGTCGATGCAGCTGCCACCGCGCAGCCGCAGCTCGAGTTCGAACTGCTCGGCCGGCGCGTGCAGGCGGTGCGCAGCAAGGTGGAGGCGCTGCCCGATGGCGGCAGCATCTGGTACGGCCAGTTCCGCTCCCCTTCGGACAAGCTGACCGCTGCCACGTCCAATGGCCAGGACGATCCGGGCAATTCGCTGATCCTGGTGCGCTCGGGCGACACCATCACTGGGTCGATCCGCAAGGACGGCAAGCTCTATCGCCTGCGCCCGCTGGGCAACCGCCACGTGCTGGTGGAAGTGGACGAATCGCGGATGCCGGCCGACCATCCGGCCGACTACAACCAGCTGCCGAAAATCCCGATGGGCGCCAACGATCGCATCGGTACCGCACAGGCGTCGTCCGGCACCCCGGCCACCATCCGCGTGCTGGTGGTGGCGACCAATGCGGCCGTGGCGGCCTATGGCGGCAACATGCAGTCGCTGGTGCAGCTGGCCGTGGCCGAGTCCAACCAGGGGTATGTCAACAGCAACGTGGGCATCACCATGCAGCTGGCCCGCTACGAGACCACCAACTACACCGAATCGGGCAGCTTCGATACTGATCTGGCCCGCTTCCGTGGCACCAGCGACGGCTACATGGACAGCATCCACACCAGCCGGAACACCTACACGGCGGACGTGGGCGTGCTGCTGATCAACAACAGTGCGTACTGTGGCCTGGCCTCGGGCATAGGCTCGACGGCTTCCACCGCCTTCGCGGCGGTGTACTGGGATTGCGCGACAGGCTATTACTCGTTCGCGCACGAGATCGGCCACCTGCAGAGTGCACGGCATGATATCGCCACCGACCCGAGCACCTCGCCGTACGCCTATGGCCATGGTTATCGCTATGAGCCGTCCAGCGGCACCGGCTGGCGCACGATCATGGCCTACAACTGCACACGCAGCTGCCCGCGCCTGAACTACTGGTCCAACCCGAACATCAGCTACAACGGCATCCCGATGGGCAACGCCAGTACCGCCGACAACCAGCGCGTGCTGGTCAATACCAAGGCCACCATCGCGGGCTTCCGCTGAGGCCAGGCGCCGGCCAGGGGCGGTGTCTGCCCGGGTGCGTGCACCTGCCCGGGTAGATGCCAACCCTGGTTGGCACCCTGCGATCCATCATTCGCGCGCGAGCGTATCCAGCGACCAGCCGCCGGCATCCACGCGCAGCACCGATCCCTGTTCGTACCAGTCGCCCAGTACGATGCGGGTGCGGGTGCGTCCACCGGCCTGCAGCGTGTGCACCGCCGGGCGATGGGTGTGGCCATGGATCATCGTATCCACGCCGTGGCGCACGAAGGTGGCATCGACTTCGGCCGGGGCCACGTCGGTGACGGTCTCGAACTGTGCGCGGTCACCCTGCTTCATTTCCGCCTGGCGTGCCTGGCTGGCATCACGCGCCTGCTGCGCGAAGGCGATGCGCGCGGCCAGCGGCTGCGACAGGAACTGCGCCTGGAATGCCGGGTCGCGCGTCTGCGCGCGGAACTGCTGGTAGGGAATGTCGTCGGTGCACAACAGGTCGCCGTGCTGCAGCAGCACCGGGCGGCCGTACAGTTCGATCACGCAGGGGTCGGGCAGGATGCGCAGGCCGGCGCGGCGGGCATAGTCCTCGCCGAGCAGGAAATCGCGGTTGCCGCGGATGAAGTACACCGGCACGCCGCTGTCGAAGAGTGCCTTCAGTTCGTCGGCCACCGCATCGGCGGCGGGTGAGGGCGTGTCGTCGCCGATCCAGGCCTCGAACAGGTCGCCCAGGATGTACAGCGCATCGGCGCCGGGCGCCTGGTCGCGCAGGAAGCGCAGGAACAGGTCGGTGATCTCCGGACGGCTGGGGTCCAGATGCAGGTCGGAAATGAACAGCGTGGTCATGCCTGCATTCTAGGCCATCAACGATGACGGTAGCGCCGGGCCACGCGCGGCCGGTGCAGCGGCCATCACACCGGCAGAGGCAGCCAGGCCAGGCTGGCCGAGGCCAACAGGATGGCGATGCCGGTGGCGGCCAGTACATCGGACGGGTAGTGCAGGCCCAGTACCACCCGCGACAGCGCGACGCCGAAGGTGAAGGGAACCAGCAGCGGTGCCAGCCACGGGTAGTAGGCCAGCGCGACGATGGTGAACGACACCGCGTGCAGGGTGTGCCCGGAAGGGAAGCTGAACTCGTCCAGCGGCGCCACCCAGGCGCGGATGCGCAGATCGGCCGCATACGGGCGAGGGCGTCGGGTCCAGCGCTTGAGGCCCTTGTAGAGCAGCAGTGCGGCCAGCCCGGTGGCGGCCATGTGCACCGATGCACGCAGTCCGTCGAAGCCGTCCAGCAGCACCAGTGCGCCCATCAGCACGTACCAGAACACGCCATCGCCGAGCCGGCTGATGACCGAGAACAGCCGGCGCACACGGCGACGCCGGCAGTAGTGGTTGGCCCGGCGGCACAGCCGTGCTTCGCGGCCGGCCAGCAGCTCAAGCGGCGTAGTGCGCATGGCCGCTCCTCCGCGACTGGGCCAGCTCGGCCAGCAGCGCATCGAATTCGGCAACCACCTGTTGTGGATGCAGGCGCTTCATCGCACGCGCGGCGCTGCTGCCCAACTCGCGGCGCCGTGCATCATCGGCGGCCAGCTGCACGGCTGCCTCGATGAACTGCTCATCGTTTTCCACGGCCGCGCCGTTCTCGCCGTCACGCAGGTATTCGCGAGCCGCGCCATAGTCGAAAGCGACGGTGGCCAGGCCGCTGGCCATGCTTTCCAGGGTCACGTTGCCAAAGGTCTCGCTGCGGCTGGGGAACAGGAACAGATCGCCGCTGGCGAAATGCCGGGCCAGCGCATCGCCGCGCTGGATGCCGCAGAAGATGAAATCCGGGTTTTCATGTGCCAGTTTTTCGCGGGCTGGGCCATCGCCCACCCATACGAAGCGGGCTTTGGGCCGGATCTGCTGCAGGCGTCGGAAGGCTCTCACCGCCAGGCCAAGGTTCTTTTCCGCGGCGATGCGGCCGACGTAGATCGCGACCAGGCCATTGCCGTCCACGCCCCATTCCTCGCGCAGCGCCGGGTCGCGCCGGCCGGGATCGAACTGCTGGCTGTCGACCGCGCGCGCCAGCAGGCGCACGCGGTCGAAGCCCTGTTCAACAAGGAACTGCTGCAGTTCGCGGGTGGGCACCAGGGTTGCATCGGCCTGATTGTGGAACCGGCGCATCCAGCGCATCGCCGCGGCCTGCAGCCAGGCCACGCCGTAGTCGGGCAGGTACTCGTCGAAGCGGGTGTGGAAACCACTGGCGACCGGAATGCCAAGGCGGCGCGCGGTGCGCAGCGCCGACCAGCCCAGCGGGCCTTCGGTGGCGATGTAGACCGCATCGGGACGCTGCTGCTGCCAGTGGCGGTTGAGCCGGATCGGTGCAGGCAGGCCGAAGCGCAGGCCGGGGTAGCGCGGCAATGCGGCACCCGGAACCAGCAGCGTGCCTGGCGCCGAGTCCAGCGCTTCGCTGGTCTGGCGTGGCCGGATCAGGTCGATGTCATGGCCGGAAGTGCGCAGTCCCTGCTCCAGGCCCTGCACGGTGAGGGCAACGCCGTTCACTTCCGGCGGGTAGGTCTCGGTGACGATGGCATAGCGCATGGCGGGCCTCCGGGTTTCCGGCATGCTCGGGCCTGGCGATGTAGCGGATATGACCGCTTTGCGACCACGGGATGACGGCCGTCCGGTTGCCGTGGAGCCACGGCCCCGAAGGGCCGTGGCGGTGCTGCAGCAAGCGCGGTGGATCAGAAGCGCTGCTGGTATTTCATGTAGATGAAACGACCAATGTCGAAGCCACCGTAGTAGGAGAAATTGGCGCTCGGCTGGCTGTACATGACCGGACCCTGGCGGCCGAACACATTGTTGGCACCGATCGAGACGGTCGCATCCCATGGCAGGTTGTAGCGTGCCTGCACGTCGTGGAAGGTGACCGATCCGCGACGGTTGTAGTCACGGCTGCCGCTGAACCATGGTGCGCGCTGGTCGGGGTGCGAACACTCGTTCGGATACTCATCAACGCCCAGGCAGCGCTCCTTGACCGCAGAGAAGTAGCGCAGGCCCCAGGTCAGGCCGAGGTTGCCGCGTTCCCAGCCCAGCGATGCGTTGGAGCGCACGCGGAAGCCGATGCCACCGTCGGTGGCGATGCCATTGCTGGGAATCGGCGGTACATCCGCCTCGTTGGTGGTCCGTTGCTCCGCAGCGACCACATAGGTGGTCTTCCAGTCGGCGCTCAACGTGCCCCAGGAGGTTTCGATCTTGTGGCCGATCTCCAGGTCATAGCCTTCGGCCTGGCGGAAACCGCTGTTGCGGCTGCCATAGCTGAGCGTGTTGACGATGCCCAGCTCCGGGTCGCGGGTAAAGCTGCCGCAGCGCTCGGCGATGCCCAGTTCGTAGCAGTCGCGGAGGATGTCGTTGGGGTGGTCGGCGACAATGGTGTTGTCGATGCGGATCTTCCACCAGTCCAGCGCGATGTTCAGCCCTTCGGCAAACGTCGGGCTCCACACCAGGCCCAGGGTGCGGCTGGTAGAGGTTTCCGGCTTCAGGTCGGGATTGGAACCGTTGGTGAAGGGCAGCGGTGTCTGCCCGCTGCTGCCGGTGATCGGCTCATTGCCCTGGCCGAGCTGGCGGTAGCTGTCTGCATTGGCGATGTCGGCGGCGCAGCGTGCACGCACCTCCGGGCTGCTGGCGGCCGCGCCATACACCGTATCGCAGGGGTCACGGAAGCCGGTGGTGAAGGTCTGCGAACCCCCACCGTACAGATTCGCGATGGTCGGTGCACGGAAGCCCTGCGCCCAGGTGCCACGGACCAGCAGCTGGTCGATCGGCTTCCACGACACGCCGAACTTGCTGTTGAGGGTTCCGCCGAAGGTGGTGTAGTCCGAGTAGCGCGTTGCCGCGTCGAGGGTCAGCTGGCGTGCACCGGGGAGGTCGTGCAGCAACGGCACGCTCAGCTCCAGGTAGGCCTCGTCGACGCGGTAACCCCCTCCAGTGGGGCCCGCCGCCAGGTTGGTGGTGGCACCGGTCTGGGCCAGCGCGTCGGGAATGAAGCGCCCCTCCTCGCGGCGGCTCTCCACGCCCAGGGCGAAGCCCAGTTCCCCCGCAGGCAGCGTGGCAAGGCCTCCACTGAGGCTGGCGAACAGGTTGCGGGTGGTGTTTCTGCCACGGGTGATTTCCTCGGGGAACAGCCAGTCCTGCAGTTCGCTGTTGCCGGTCAGGCCGTAAGGGTCATCCTGGCCATACGGCACCAGCGGATTCCAGGGCTTGCAGCCGGCAATCGGTGCCTCCGGTGTACCGCATTCCACCTTGCCGGTGGCCGGGTTGTAGAACGAAGGGCCGGTGGAATCGGCGACGCGCTGCTTGTGCAGGTTGCCGGTGGCACGCTGCTCCAGTTCGCTGCGGTTGTACTGGTAGCCGGCTTCCCAATCGAACTCGCGACCGACGAACTGGAAGCTGCCTTCAAACGCGGCCACACCCTGCCAGGTGGTCAGTTCGCTGATGCTGACCCGCGGAATCTCCCAGGTGCGGCGGTTCCAGTGCACGTCGCTTGGGTGTTCATAGCCGTGGTGGCTGCCGAACGGGTTGAACCAGCTGTCGGCGGACATCGGCGTGATGCCGGCCGCAGCGGACTGGAACGGATAGCCGGCGACCTGGCGCGTGGTGGTACGCCGGTTGTAGGCCAGCTGCGTACTGAAGCGGACCTGGTCGTTCATATCCATGCGTGCGTCGACAAAGAGCGAATCGCGCTTGATCGGTGTCTGCACGTGCATCTGCTCGTTGCTGTTGCTGACATCACCGGTGAACGGTGTGTTGTCACTGAGGTGGAAACTGTCCGGCCCGCCCGGCTGGCTGCCGCGGTCGAGGGAATAGCTGCAGCCACGGCTGCTGCTGCAGCCCGGGCCCTTGAAGCCGACGATGCGCCCCCACTGGCCGACCGTGGTCCAGCCATCGTCCGGATGACGATCGGTGTAGCTGTAGGCGCTGAAGCCGCGGTCCTTGGCCCATACGCCCTTCTCTTCGACATGCTCGGCGGCGACGCTGATCGAGGCGCGGTCGTTCGACCAGCCGGCAACCACGTCGTACTGGGTGCGCGCACCGTCACCTTCGCTGAACTGCCCGTGGTAGACGTTGGCCGCCACGCCCTGGACGTTGCGCCGGGTGATGATGTTGACCACGCCGGCCATCGCGTCGGAACCGTAGATGGCCGAAGCGCCGTCCTTCAGCACTTCCATGCGCTCCACGGCAGCGGCGGGAATGCTGGAAATGTCCTGGTAACCCGAAGTGGTCATGCCCAGGCGCTTGCCGTTGACCAGCACCAGCGTGCGCTGCGCCCCCAGCCCGCGCATGTCCACGTAGCTGCCGCCGGAGGCTTCGCCACTGCTGAGCGGGCTGGCGCGGCTGAGCGCGGGGCTGCCGGTCGCGGTCAGGTTCTGCAGGATGTCCGCGACGGAATTGAAGCCCTGCCGCTCGATGTCGGCGCGGCTGATGGTCAGCACCGGCTGTGCGGTTTCCAGGTCGACCTGGCGGATGCGCGAACCGGTGATCTCGATACGGTCCAGCGTGGTGGCTTCCGGTGCATGCTGGGCGAATGCGGGGGCGGCCAGTGCGGTGGTGGCCGTCATCGTCAGTGCACGACGGATCGCCAACCCCAGTTCGGGAATACGGATGGTCATGGGTCTCTCTCTCGGTCTTCGAAGTCTTCGGAACACAGCCAAGCGGGGCTGCGTCAATGCCACCGCGGTGGTGGACGTTCGAACCTAGTGAAGACGGGCGTGGAGACGTATGGGCAAGCGACGAAAGTCGTGCAGACAGGTGTGACGTTTCTGCACAAAGCGGAAGCAGATCAATCGATTGCTCCGGCCTGCGGCGTTACGGCGGAGGCGAGGCAGCGGACCGGGTCCCTGATGGAACGCAGCACGGGCAATGTGGAAAGCGACAGTCTGCGCAGAATCAGAAAGAACCACGGCCCCGAAGGGCCGTGGTCGACAAGCGTCAGCAACGCGGGTGGATCAGAAGCGCTGCTGGTACTTCATGTACATGAAACGACCGATGTCGTAGCCACCGTAGTAGGAGAACGACGAGTTCGGCTTGCTGTACATCACCGGCGCTTCCTTGCCGAACACATTGTTCGCGCCCACCGACACGGTTGCATCCCACGGCAGGTTGTAGCGGAACTGCACGTCGTGGAAGGTCACCGCGCCGCGCTCGTTGTAGGCGGTCGGCGACTTCAGCCACGGGGCCAGGAAGGTCGGATCGGAGCATTCGTCGGCATACCGCGAGGCGTTGAGGCAGCGCTCCTTCACGCCGGAGTAGTAGCGTGCGGTCCAGCTGACGCCGAAGTCACCCACATCCCAGCCCAGCACCAGGTTGGAGCGCACGCGGAACGCAAGGCTGGTAGCGGTGCCGATGGTGTTGGCCACGCCGTTGATCGGCGTGATCGCATCACGGACATCATTGGTGGAGCGGTAGACGTTCTTGCTCACATAGGTGCTGGTCCAGCCTGCGCTCAGCTTGCCGTAGCCGGTGTCGACGCGGTAGCTGACATCCAGGTCGTAACCTTCGGTCTCGGCGAAGCCGGCGTTGCGGTTGCCGAACTTCAGGCCGGTGACGATGCCGTTGGACGGGTCGCGGGTGAAGCGGCTGCAGCGCGATTCGATGCCCTGCTCATAGCAGTCCTTCAGGATCTGGTTCGGGCTGTCACCGACGATGGTGTTGTCGATGCGGATCTTCCACCAGTCCAGCGCCACGTTGAAGTTGCTGAGGAAGGTCGGGCTCCACACCAGGCCCAGCGTTTTGCTGGTCGAGGTCTCCGGAACCAGCAGCGGGTTGGAGCCGGACACGAACGGCGTCGGGGTGGCATCCTGCGCCGTGGTTACCGGCGTGTTGCCCTGCTTCAGCTGGCGGAAGTTGGCTGCATCGGCGATGTCACGTGCGCACCGTGCGCGGACTTCGGCACTGCCTTTGGCCGAGCCGAACACGGTGTCGCACGGGTCGCTGAACTGCGCGAAGGTTTCCGAACCACCACCGTACAGATCGTTGATGGTCGGTGCGCGGAAGCCCTCGGCCCAGGTACCACGGACCAGCAGCTGGTCGATCGGCTTCCACTTGAAGCCGAACTTGCTGTTGAGCGTGTTGCCGAAGGTGTTGTACTTGGAATAGCGGGTAGCGGCATTGAAGCTCAGCTCGCGTGCGCCGGGCAGGTCGGCCAGCACCGGCACGTTGAGTTCCAGGTAGGCTTCCTTCACGTTGTAGCTGCCACCGGTCGGGCCAGCGGCCAGGTTGGTGGTGGCACCGGTCTGGGCGAGAGCGTCGGGGGTGTAGCGGCCATCTTCCTTTCGGCTTTCCACACCGAAGGCGAAGCCCAGGTCGCCGGCCGGCAGGGTCAGGATGCTGCCGGACAGATTGGCGAACGCGTTCTTGGTGGTGGTCCGGCCGGTGGTGTGCTCCGCCGGGAACAGCCAGGCCATCAGCTCTTCATTGCCGGTCAGTCCGTTCGGATCGTTTCTGCCGTAGGGCACCAGCGGGTTCCACGGCGTGCAGCCGCTGATCACCGCGCCCGGACGGCCACACATCACCTTGCCGGTGGCCGGATCCAGGAACGACGGGCCCACGGCGTCACGCACGCGCTTCTTGTGCAGGTTGCCGGTGGCGGTGGCGGTCAGCTCGTTGCGGTTGTACTGGTAGCCCACGTCCCAGTCGAA
This sequence comes from Stenotrophomonas sp. Sm10, assembly GCF_030985515.1. Taxonomy (NCBI): domain Bacteria; kingdom Pseudomonadati; phylum Pseudomonadota; class Gammaproteobacteria; order Lysobacterales; family Lysobacteraceae; genus Stenotrophomonas; species Stenotrophomonas sp. Sm10. Next base: position 30,372 of record NZ_JAPTFO010000023.1, on the reverse strand, counting down.
GTAGCGCTGGCCGATCTCGAAGCTGCCATCCAGCGACACTACCGCACGGTAGGTCTTCAGTTCGCTGGTGCTCACGCGCGGGATTTCCCAGGTGCGGCGGTTCCAGGCCACGTCGGTTGGCCTGGCATAGCCGTGCTGGGTGCCGAACGGGTTGAAGTAGCTGTCCTTGGACATCAGGCCGGTGGCGGTCGGGTCACCGGAGATGGACACCGAGCTGGACTGCAGCGGGTAGCCTGCAATCTGGCGCTCGGCCGAACGCTTGTTGTAGCCGAATTCGGTGCGCAGGTTGACCTGGTCGGTGATCTTGAAGCGACCGTCGAAGTACACCGAATCACGCTTGAGCGGATACATGACGTGCATCTGTTCGTTGGCGTTGCTGACGTCGCCGGTGAACGGGGTTGCGTCGGTCAGGTGGTAGTTGGCCGGGTTGGTCGGGTCAGCGCCGCGGTTGAGCGAGTAGCCACACCCCTGGGTGGCGTTGGTGCAGCCCGGGCCGCCCTTCAGGCCGGTAACCTGGCCCCACTGGCTCAGCGTGGTCCAGTTGGAGGCGTCGTTCGGGTGGCGGTCGCTCACGCCGTACTTGCTGAACCAGCGGTCCTTTGCCCAGACGCTCTTTTCTTCGGAGTGCTCCAGTGCCAGGGTCAGCGACACGCGATCATTGCTCCAGCCGCCGACCACATCGAAGCGGTCACGGGCACCGTCGCCTTCGCTGTACTGGCCGTGGTAGACATTGGCGGTCACGCCGTTGACGTTGGAGCGGGTAATGATGTTGATCACGCCCGCCATCGCGTCGGAACCGTAGATGGCCGAGGCGCCGTCCTTCAGCACTTCAATGCGCTCCACCGCAGACACCGGCAGCGAGGACACGTCCTGGTAGCCGGAGGTGCTGATGCCCAGACGCTTGCCATTGACCAGCACCAGGGTGCGCTGCGCGCCCAGGTTGCGCATGTCGATATAGGTGCCGCCGGTGTTTTCGCCAGCGCTCAGCGCGTTGGCACGGCTGATCGCCGGGCTGCCCATCGCGGTGACGTTCTGCAGGATGTCGGCCACCGAGCTGAAGCCCTGGCGCTCGATGTCCAGCCGGCTCAGTGCCAGGACCGGCTGTGCGGTCTCCACGTCCACCTGGCGGATGCGCGAGCCAGTGATCTCGATGCGATCCAGGGTGGTCGGCGCGGCAGTGCTGCCACTCTGGGCGAACGCAGGCAGCGCGGCCAGCGTCGCAGTGGTTGCCAGGGCGTAGCGGATGGCCTGCCCCAGGGGGGTGGTGCGTGAAGTCATGACGAGCTCTCTCTCTCTCAGGTCGTGCAGGGACGCCAAAAGGGGCGTCGAAGAAATCGGTCGCCGATAAGCGGACCGATGACCCGATAGTAGTCTCGTTGGTTAAGTCTCTGTAAAGAGGATATGTCGGTTTGTACCAGCTTTCTTCATCAGATTTCACGAAAGCTCAACAAAAGCAGTCGCTTAGCGGTCACGCTGAATGCGCTTGCTCGACATGATCTGCTGCATCGCAGCAGATCTATGCGGGGCACGTGCGCGAACTGTAACGGTGTGTGACCTACTCCCCTCGTGGGGGCGCGGCGCTCAGGCCACGAACGGCCGGAACTGGATGCCCAGCCCGGCGATGCCATCGGTCTCGCCGATCAGGTCCGCGCGCAGCAGCGGCCGGGCATCGATGAAGGCCTGCGGCACGATCAGCGACAGGCGGTTGTCGTCGGCGGTCAGTTCCAGTGCCGGCAGCGGATCGTCCTCATGGGCACGGTTGAGCAGCACCGCCAGGCGCAGCAGGGCGGCCAGCCGGCGTGCGGTCAGCAGCAGGCGCTCGGGCAGGGCGTCGAAGGCGGTCTTGGTTACGCTGCGGCGGTGGCTGCGCACCAGCGCGGCCAGCATCTGCTGCTCCTGGCGCGAGAAGCCGGCGATATCCGAGTGCTCCAGCACATAGCTGCCGTGCACGTGGTAGCCGCTGTGCGCGATCATCAGGCCCAGCTCGTGCAGGCGCGCGGCCCAGCCGAGCATGCGCGCATCGTCGGCATCGAGCCTCCAGCGATCCTGCACCTGTTCCAGCAGCGACAGCGCGGTCTCCTGCACCCGCTCGGCCTGCACGGTATCGATGCCGTAGCGCTGGCTGAGTGCGGCCACCGATTCATCACGCAGGTCGTTCTCGCCGGCGCGGCCGACGATGTCATACAGGATGCCTTCGCGCATCGCGGCCTTGCTCACCAGCAGTTTCTGCAGGCCCAGCGCTTGGAACGCGGCTTCCAGTACCAGGATCCCGCCGGCGATGATCGGGCGGCGGTCGCTGGACAACCCGGGCAGCTGGATGTCGTCGATCTTCTTCGCCTTCAGCAGTTCATCGCGCAGCTGCGGCAGGGCCTCGGCGGTGATCGCGCCCTTGCTCAGCTTCATCGTTGCGCAGATCTCGCTGATCGCCTTGTGCGTGCCTGAAGAACCCAAGGCTTCCTGCCAGCCCAGCGCACGGTACTTGCTGGCGAAGGGCTGGAACTCACGGCCGATCTCGGCCAGCGCATCCTTCCAGCGCTTCTTGCTCAGCTTGCCGCCAGGGAAGAAACGCCGTGTGCTGGCGATGCAGCCGGCCTGCAGGCTTTCGCGCTCCAGGGTCTGCATGCCCATGCCGATGATGAATTCCGTGGAGCCGCCGCCGATATCGATCACCAGCCGGCGCTGGCCGGGCTTGGGTGGTTGCGCATGGGCCACGCCCAGGTAGATCAGGCGCGCTTCTTCGCGACCGCTGACCACTTCGATGGCATGCCCGAGCGCGGTTTCGGCGGGAACCAGGAACGACTGCGGCGAGCGCAGCTGGCGCACGGTGTTGGTGGCCAGCGCACGCACCCGGTGCGGCGGCACATTGCGGATGCGCTGGCCGAAGCGGGCCAGGCATTCCAGTGCACGTTGGCGTGCAGCGGAAGAGAGACCACCCTTGCCATCCAGGCCATCGGCCATGCGCACCGTCTCGCGCAGGCGGTCGATCACCCGCAGCTGACCGAGCGTGTAGCGCGCGATGACCATGTGGAAACTGTTGGAGCCAAGGTCGATGGCGGCCAGCAGGTCGCCATCCTGCAATGCGGGCGGAGTCGTGGTGGTATGCGGCATGGACGAATGTTAGCCGAAGGGGCGGTGTGCTCGTCACCGCGCGGCCTTCACATTTTGGAAGGAGGCGTGCAGCACGATGGCAAGGGGTCAGATCCCGCTGTGGGTGGGTGCCGACCGTTCGTCGGCACTGATCGAATCCCGACCAGCGGTCGGGATCCACCGGGGCAGGACTACAGCCCCTGCATCAATGCCATCTGCGCGGAATGCGGCGCTTCGTCGTGCGCCGGCGCGCGCTTGTGGTAGATGCCGTCGGCATCCAGTTCCCAGGCGTTGAGATTGTCGTCCAGGTAGTTCTGCAGCACTTCGCGATAGACCCGCTTGGCCAGCTCCGGGTCGAGGATCGGGAAGCAGGTCTCGACCCGGCGCAGCAGGTTGCGCTCCAGCCAGTCGGCGCTGGCGCAGTACATTTCCGGAGCGCCGTCGTTGCCGAACCAGTAGACGCGGCTGTGTTCCAGGAAGCGGCCGACGATCGAGCGCACGCGGATGTTGTCCGAGATGCCCGGCACACCCGGGCGCAGGGTGCAGGCGCCGCGGATGATCAGGTCGATCTGCACGCCGGCCTGCGAGGCCGCGTACAGGGCGCGCACCACCTGCGGTTCGTTCAACGCGTTCATCTTGGCGATGATCCGCGCCGGGCGGCCGGCGGCGGCGATGCGCGTCTCGCGCTCGATGCGGCCGAGGATGCCGGTATGCAGAGTGAAGGGCGACTGCAGCAGGCGCTTGAGCTTCATCTTCGAGGCGAGGCCGGACAGCTGCTGGAACAGCAGGTGCACGTCGTTGCCGATGTCCGGGTCAGCCGTGATCAGGCTGATGTCGGTGTACGCGCGGGCGGTACCGCTGTGGTAGTTGCCGGTGCCCAGGTGTACATAGCGGCGCAGTTTGCGGCCTTCGCGGCGCACGATCAGCAGCATCTTGGCGTGGGTCTTGTAGCCGACCACGCCGTACACCACCTGCACGCCGGCCTCCTGCAGGCGATCGGCCAGGCCCAGGTTGGCTTCCTCGTCGAAGCGCGCGCGCAGTTCAACCACCACGGTCACGTCCTTGCCGTTGCGCGCGGCCTGGATCAGTGCATCGACGATCAGCGAATCCTTGCCGGTGCGGTACAGGGTCTGCTTGATCGCCAGCACGTTCGGATCGATCGCCGCCTGCCGGATCAGGTCCAGCACCGCGGTGAAGGCATCGAACGGATGGTGCAGCAGCAGGTCCTGGCGTGTCACTGTCTCGAAGATGCCGTCGCTGTCGCGCAGGGTGCGCGGGGTCATCGGCGGGTACTTCAGGTCCGGCTGCGCGATCAGGTCGTACAGTTGGATGATGCGGTTGAGGTTGACCGGGCCATCAATGCGGTAGACCGCGTTCTCGGTCAGGCCGAAATTCTGCAGCAGGGTGCGCACGATCTCACGCGGCATGTCGTGGGCGATCTCCAGGCGCACCGCCGGCCGGTAGCCGCGGTCCACCAGCTCGTCGCGCAGCGCCAGCGCCAGGTTTTCCACTTCCTCCTCATCCACCACCAGCTCGGAGTTGCGGGTAACGCGGAACTGGTAGGCGCCCTGGACTTCCATGCCCGGGAACAGCTCATCGACGAAGGTGGACAGCACCGACGACAGGAACACGAAATTCTGTGATCCGCCCAGCTTTTCCGGCAGCTGGATGATGCGCGGCAGTGAGCGCGGCGCACGCACGATGGCCAGGTGGCCGGCGCGGCCGAACGCGTCGGTGCCTTTGAGCACCACCACGATATTCAGCGACTTGTTGAGGATCTTCGGGAACGGATGCACCGGGTCCAGGCCCAGCGGCGACAGCACCGGCATGATCTCGTTGCGGAAATAGGCGCGCAGCCAGCGCCTCTGTCGATCGGTCCAGGAATGGCGGCCGAGCACGCCGATGCCGGCGTCCATCAGCGCCGGGCGGAGCGTCTCGTTCCAGCAGCGGTACTGCTGGTCCACCAGTTCGGCGGCGCGGTCATGAATGGCGCTGAGGATGGCCTGCGGGCTCATCCCGTCCGGTGCCGGCGGCAGGCCGAATTCCTGCGCGTGGCGCACGGCGGCGGCGCGGATCTCGAAGAACTCGTCGAGGTTGGTGCAGGAGATGCACATGAAGCGCAGGCGCTCCAGCAGCGGCACCTGCGGGTCCATCGCCTGGGCCAGCACGCGGAAGTTGAAATCCAGCTGCGACAGCTCACGGTTGATGTACAGCGCCGGGTCGCGCAACGGATCGTTGTCCGGGCTCACGGGGAGGGGGAGGGATCCGAGGCTGCTCATGGCGTCATTCTTCGATGGAGGTCAGGGGGGCGGACTCGCGCGGGCGCACGTGGTCGGCATCGAAATGGCAGGAGAACACCGAGCCCTTGCCGACTTCGCTTTCGATCTCCAGCCGTGCGTGGTGCAGGCCGAGGATGTGCTTGACGATCGACAGGCCCAGTCCGGTACCGCCACTCTCGCGTGAGCGGCTGCTGGAAACCCGGTAGAAGCGTTCGGTCAGGCGCGGCAGGTGCGTGGCGGGAATGCCGTAGCCGGAATCGCGCACGGCCAGCACGGCGCCGTCGCCCTCGCGGCGGAACTCCACCGCGATGCGGCCACCGGCCGGGGTGTAGCGCACCGCGTTGGTGACCAGGTTGGAGAAGGCGCTGTGCAGCTCCTTGGTCGAGCCCTGCAGGTCGACGCCGGCCAGATCGTCGATGCTGATCTGGTGGCGGCCCTGGCTGTGCGCTTCGGCCTCGCGGCGCAGGGTTGCCAGCATCGGCTGCATGGCCACGGTCTCTTCCTCGCTGTGTTCCTGCGATTCCAGGCGCGACAGCGTCAGCAGGTCTTCCACCAGCTGGGCCATGCGCTGGCTCTGCTTGCGCATTTCCTCCAGCATCGGTCCGGTTCCCGGGAAATCCTCCGGGTCCATCATGTCCAGGTAGCCGTGGACCACGGTGAGCGGCGTGCGCAGTTCGTGTGAAACATTGGCCACGAAGTCGCGGCGCACCTGTTCCAGGCGAAGCAGCTTGCTGACGTCACGCGCGATCAGCAGCCAGTAATCCGACGAATAGGGAATCAGGCGCAGGTTCAGGCGGATCGCCGGGTCGACCGGCGAGGGCACGTCCAGGATCGGCTCGGCGTTGCGGCCACCGGCCAGCCAGTGCGCCAGCGGCATTGGCTGCAGGCGTTCGACCAGGGCCTCGCCAAGGTCGCCGGGATGGTGCAGGCCGAGCAGGGCGGTAGCCGCTTCGTTGAACCACTGCACGCGCTGGCTGTTGCGGTCCAGCACCACCACCGCATCGGGAAGCGCGGCGGCAGCGGCGCGGTAGCTGCGCAGCATGTCCAGCAGGCGGCGCTTGCGTACGCGCATTTCCACCTGGTTGCGGTACAGCAGGCGGTCCAGCTCGTTCCAGACGCCGCTGCCTTCCTCGGCGGTGTCCCAGCGCTGGCGCGCGGTCAGCCGCCGCAGCACGCTGCGCAGCCGCCAGTAGTGCCAGGCCAGGGTGGCCAGCGCGCCCAGTGCGATGCACAGCCACAGATGCCCCGAGAGCCACCCCACCAGTCCGGCGAACAGCAGCACCGCGGCAACGGTGGCCAGGGTCTTCAACCAGGCAGAGCGGATGTGGCGGGGCATTGCGATCTCGTCGTTGAGGTGCGGCGGTTCACTGGGGTGAACCGAGGGTTATAGCAGAGTTGCCGGCGCCGGCACCCGCAGGTGCTTGGCGCCGGCACGACGAGACTCAGGTGGCAGTGGAGAAACGGTAGCCGGCGCCGCGCACGGTCTGCACCATGTTCTCGGCGTTGAACGGTTCCAGCGTCTTGCGCAGGCGGCGGATGTGCACGTCGATGGTGCGCTCCTCCACGTACACGCTGCCGCCCCACACATGGTCCAGCAGCTGGGCGCGGGTATAGACGCGCTCCGGGTGGGTCATGAAGAAGTGCAGCAGGCGGTATTCGGTCGGGCCGATCGGCACCGGCTGGTCATTGGCGAATACGCGATGCGCCGCGCCATCGATGCGGATCGGGCCGACCGCCACGCTGCCGTCCTCGTCGTCCTCGCGGGCGCGGCGCATCACCGCGCGGATGCGGGCCAGCAGTTCGCGCGCCGAGAACGGCTTGACCACATAGTCGTCGACGCCGGCTTCAAGGCCGCCAACGCGGTCGTTCTCTTCGCCGCGCGCGGTCAGCATGATGATCGGCACTTCGCGGGTCAGCGTTTCCTTGCGCCAGCGACGGGCCAGGTCCAGGCCACTCGTACCGGGCAGCATCCAGTCCAGCAGGATCAGGTCGGGGACGCGGTCGGCGATCGCAGTCTGGGCCTCCCGGGCATCGCCGGCGTGGACCGGTTCGTAATCGCCCTTGCGAAGGGCGAAGGCGACCATTTCACGGATCGCGGGCTCGTCATCGACGATCAGGATGCGTTTCTGCACGAGGACACCGTAGGGCTCGGTTACTGGAGTGGTGCCAGTAGACTACGGTTTGATGACATGTTTGTGACTACCCGGCCTGGAACCGGCTGAGACTGCCATCGGCCGGTCATGCAGCGCTCAGCGCCGGTCCAGGTCCGGATCCTGCACACCCTGGCGGCGCAGCTCCAGCACGGTCGGGGTGATCGATTCGATGCGCGCGTCAACCCGCGCACGGCCGATGTAATCCAGTGCCGGGTTGCGCTTGAGCGCCTGCAACTGCAGCAGCGCCTGCTCCGGCCGTCCGCTGAGGAAGGCCGCCTCGGCATAGGCCTCGCTGGCACGCACGCTGTCGCCGGCCAGCTCGCTGGCGCGGGCATATCGCTGCTGGAAGACCGGATCGTTACCGCTTTGCGACAGCAGGGGCCGCAGCATGGCCTGCGCGCGCTGGCCGGCCTCGCGGGTACCCTGTTCGTTCAGGATCTCGGCATAGGTCAGTGCCACCGGGCGGCTGTTGGGGTGCTGGCGCAGCAACTGCTCGAAGCGGCTGTTGGCCTGGGCGGCCTGGCCGGCCCGTGACTCCGCTTCGCCCAGCGCCAGCGCCAGCCACAGGTTGTCCGGCCGGCCCTGCAGCAGGCCGGCCAGGGTCTGCCGGGCCTGGGTGGCGCCGGCGCGACCGCCGCGCATCACAGCCAGCGCCTGGCCATAGCGCTGGGCATCGTTGAGGCCGTCCTTCTGGCGCTTGGCCAGGTCGGCATACTCGCGTTCCAGCTCGGGCGCGGAGTCCGCGCTGAGCACGCGCAGGCGCTCGCGCGCCCAGTCGAAGTCGCCACTGGCGCCGCGGCTGAGCTGGCCCATCGGGATGCGCAGCACGTTGCTGGGCAGCAGCGGGTTGTTTCCGCGCAGCAGGGGCTCGGCCAGGCTGGGGTCGGCCGGGTCCACGCGCTCCCTGCGCTCGCCGCTGGGGGTGGTGGTGGTCAGCAGCACCGTGTCCTTCTTCATCTGCTCGGCGCGGGCCTTGGCCTCGCTGATGCGGGTGATGTTGACCGGGTGGGTGCGCAGGAACTCGGGCACGCTGTAGCCGCCTTCGTTGCCGCGCATCGCCGATGCCATCCGTTCGAAGAAGCCGGCCATGGCATCCACGTCGTAGCCGCTGCGCGACAGCGTGCGGATGCCGAGGCGGTCGGCCTCGGACTCGTTGGAACGGGTGTAGTTGATCTGCCGCTGCTGCATCAGGCCCATGCCGGAACTGATCGCGGCCATGGTCGCGTTGCCGGAGGACGTGCTGTTGCTGGCCTGCGCGGCCACCACCGCCGCCAGCATGCCCAGCAGGATCGGGATCTGGTCGCGCTGGGCGCGCTCTACCCCGCGCAGCACGTGCTGCTGGGTAACGTGGGCGATTTCGTGGGACAGCACCGCGGCCACCTCGTCCTCGCGCTCGGCGGTCAGCACCAGGCCGGCATTGACCCCGATGTAGCCGCCGAGGGTGGCGAAGGCGTTGATCTGCCGGTCCTTCATCACGAAGAAGGTATAGGGCTGCCGTGGCTGGTCACTGTTGGAGCCGAGCCGGGTACCCATGGTCTGCAGCCAGTCGTTCACCAGCGGGTCGTCCAGCAGGTAGCCATAGTTGCGCAGCTCGCGCAGCATCATCGCGCCGTACTCGGCCTGGCGGGCCGGGGTCAGCAGCTCACCGGCCGAGGAGCCGATGTCGGGCAGCTTCTCCTGGGCCTGGGCCAGCGGCACGGCCAGGGCCAGGGTGACGGCGGTAGTCAGCAGCAGGGCTCGCAAGCAGGGGGTCCTCGGGCGGGGCGCGCCAAGCGTGGCAGGGCAGGGGGCAACCATTCGTTAATCCACAGTGTTGCGGCCGTGGCGTGGAAATTCCAGCGCACCGGTACCATATGTAGACCGTCGATCCATCGTGGAGTTTCCCGTGACAGCCCAGACCGCCGGCGGTGCCCCCGCCATCACCATCTATTCCACCGCCGTCTGCCCGTACTGCGTGGCCGCCAAGAACTTCCTGAAGAGCAAGGGCCAGCAGTGGACCGAGGTCCGCATCGACCTGGACCCGGCCGAGCGGGAGAAGATGGTGGCCAAGACCCGCCGTACCAGCGTGCCGCAGATCTTCGTCGGCGACGTCCATGTCGGCGGCTACGACGACATGATGGCCCTGCACCGTGAAGGCAAGCTCGAGCCGCTGCTGGCCGGGCAGGGTCAGGCATGAGCGCGGCCGACGACGGCAGCAAGGACCGCATCGCCGAGTTCACCGACTTCCGCAAGCGCATGAACGAACGCATCCTGGGCGAACCGAACCAGGTGGTGCGGCGCTTCTTCGCGCTGGACACGCAGACCTACCAGGCCGGCGCGCTGGACGTGAAGACCAAGGAACTGCTGGGCCTGGTGGCTTCGATGGTGCTGCGCTGCGACGACTGCATCAGCTACCACGTGGCCCAGTGCAAGGACGCCGGGGTGACCCGCGAAGAGTTCTTCGAGACCTTCTCGGTCGGCCTGGTGGTCGGCGGTTCCATCGTGATCCCGCACCTGCGCCGCGCGGTCGACTTCCTCGACCAGCTCGAAGGCGGCGCCGCCGCCCCGGCAGCGCACGAGCACTGAGGTAGCGCCGGGGCATTTCCCGCGATCCAACCGCCCAGGAGCCCCTTCTTGTTGAAGGGGCGCGCCGGCAGGCGGGGGTAGAGGAGAAATGCGCGGGCAATTCTGCCTTACCCGGCTCGGACTAATTGCCTATTTGGGGTCTCCGAGCCGGGTAAGGCATAATTGCCGGTGAAACTTCCTTTGCGCCGGCGTTTCCGGGCACGTCCGGACGGCGTTTTTCCCCCTGTTCGGAACATCGATCAATGACGCAGAAAATTACGGTCATCCGCGGCGACGGCATTGGCCCGGAAATCATGGACGCCACCCTGTTCGTGCTCGACCAGCTCAAGACTGGCCTGGAGTACGAAGACGCCGACGCCGGCCTGGTGGCCCTGGAAAAGCACGGCGACCTGATGCCGGCGGTGACCCTGGAATCGATCGCGCGCAACAAGGTCGCGCTGAAGAGCCCGCTGACCACCCCGGTCGGTGGTGGCTTCACCTCGATCAACGTCAGCCTGCGCCGCCATTTCGATCTGTACGCCAACGTGCGTCCGGCCCACACCTTCCCGAACACCAAGTCGCGTTTCGACAACGTCGACCTGATCACCGTTCGTGAGAACACCGAAGGTGCCTACCTGGCCGAAGGCCAGGAAGTGTCTGCCGACGGCGAGACCGCGTTCTCCGGCACCCGCATCACCCGCAAGGGCTCCGAGCGCATCGTGCGCTACGCCTTCGAGCTGGCCAAGAGCACCGGCCGCAAGAAGGTCACCGCCGTGCACAAGGCCAACATCATCAAGTCGACCTCGGGCCTGTTCCTGAACGTCGCCCGTGAAGTGGCCGCGCAGTACCCGGACATCGAATTCCAGGAAATGATCGTCGACAACTGCTGCATGCAGCTGGTGATGCGTCCGGAACAGTTCGACGTGATCGTCACCACCAACCTGTTCGGCGACATCATCTCCGACCTGTGCGCCGGCCTGGTCGGCGGCCTGGGCCTGGCCCCGGGTGCCAACATCGGCAAGGACGCGGCGATCTTCGAAGCCGTGCACGGCACCGCGCCGGACATCGCCGGCCAGGGCAAGGCCAATCCGTGCGCGCTGCTGCTGGCAGCCGCGCAGATGCTGGACCACATTGGCCAGCCGGAAAACGCCGAACGCCTGCGCAAGGCCATCGTGGCGACCATGGAAGCCAAGGATTCGCTGACCGGCGACCTGGGCGGCACCGGCACCACCATGAGCTTCGCCAAGGCCATCGCCAGCCGCCTGTAAGCGGCCGGTCGGCCTCGGTTGGATCCCAGCGGGGCGCCTTCGGGCGCCCCGTTGCGTTTTCCGGTAGATCCACGCCATGCGTGGATGACGGAATGATCGGTTGTGCGGTTTTCGCACAGGTCATGTGCCCCCGCACGGCTGGTTCGTGCGCCAATCGCTCCGCATCCTGTGCCCCACACCCACCACACAGGAACCCTCCCATGAACCTCACCGCCTTCGGCCTGGCCAGCCTGATCGGCATGGCCGCCACCACTCCGGTCGTCGCCGCCGAGCCGGCCCATCCCACCATCCGCCATATTGCGGGCGCGCCGGTCGCGGCCTCGCTGGATGCGGCGAAGACCGCGGTGTTGGTGATCGACTTCCAGAACGAGTACTTCGACGCCAGCGCCGCGCCGGGCTTCGCCGGTGGCCGCATGGTCATTCCCGATGGCGTGGCCGCACTGCGCCAGGCCAGGCGGGTGGTCGCGTTCGCCGATGCCCACGGCATCCGCGTGATCCACGTGCAGCATGTGTTGCCGGCCGGCGCACCGCTGTTCGCGCTGGGCAGCGTCAATGCCGACTTCCATCGCGACCTGCAGCCGCGCAAGGGCGAGACCGTGGTGCAGAAGGACAACGTCAGCGTGTTCGCTGGCAGCTCGGCCGCGGTGCTCGACACGGTGCTTAAGCATGCCGGTATCGACACCCTTATCGTCACCGGCCTGCAGACCCATGCCTGCGTCGCCGGTGCTGCGCGCGACGCAGCGGCCGCACCACGTGGCTACCGGGTGATCGTCTCGTCCGACGCCAGCGCCAGCCGCGACCTGGACCTGGCCGGTGGCCAGCGCATCGGCCATCGCGCGCTGCATGACGCCTCGCTGGCGCAGATCGAAGACGCGTTCGGGGATGTCATGAGTACCGACGCGATCCTGGCGTTGCCGGTGCGCAAGGCTGGCGACGGCGCTTGATAAGCTGGCGGGGCCCGCATGCCGTGGGCACCGCAACGTGGAGCCACTAGCCGATGGATCACTTCGCCGCCCTGCGTGCGCTGCGCGCCATCGTTGACGCGGGCAGTTTCACCGCGGCCGCTGAACGCCTGGGAACCACCCACTCGGCGATGTCACGGCAGTTGCGCCAGCTGGAAGAACATCTGCAGGTTCGCTTGCTCGATCGCAACAGCCGCCGGCTGTCATTGACCGAGGCCGGGCGCGACTACTATCGCGAGGCGGCAACGCTGCTGGACCGCCTGCAGGAGGCGGACGATCGTGCCCGCGCCGGGCAGGCGCAACCCCGTGGCAGGGTGCGGATCAGCGTGCCGCAGGTGGTGGCCAGCCAGGAGCTGCCGCATTGGTTGCCGTCCTTCCTGCAGCGCTACCCGCAGGTCGCGCTGGATCTGTCGGCCGATGATCAGCTCGTCGATGTCGTCGGTGGTGGCTTCGATCTGGCGCTGCGTATTGCAGCCTCGCTACCGGACAGCCAGCTGGTCGCGCGCGAGCTGGCCAGCTGCCCGCGCATCCTGGTCGCCGCACCGGCCTACCTGGCGCGTCATGGCCTGCCGCGTCAGCCGTCGGACCTTGCGCAGCACGCGCTGCTGGGGTTCAGTCCTGCAGCGGCGACGTCGCCCTGGCAGCTGCAGGGGCCGCGCGGCGCCAGCGCGAGCATCGAGGCCGGGCAACGCCTGCGGGTGGATGCAACGCCGGCGCTGTATGCCGCCGCGCTGGCGGGCATGGGCATCAGCCTGTTCACCGCACTGACCGTGCAGGAAGACCTGCGCGCCGGTCGTTTGATCCGTGTGCTGCCCGCCTGGCACGCCGGGCAGCGGCGCTACTTCGCGCTGTATCCGCATGCGCGGGCGCTGGCGCCGAAAGTGCGCGCGCTGGTCGAGCACCTTGCGGCGCACTACGCTGCACAGGTGGGCGCGACTGGCTAGCCGGGAAATGCAGCGATGCGTAACAAAGAGAAAAGGGCGCCCAGAAGGCGCCCTTTGTCGTTTATGGCTCTATCCGGTTCAGCGCTGCTGGATCTTCGACAGCAGGCGCAGGAACTCCACATATAGCCAGACCAGGGTCACCATCAGGCCGAATGCGCCATACCACTCCATGTACTTCGGCGCGCGCTGGGCGACACCGGTCTCGATGAAGTCGAAGTCCAGCACCAGATTCAGCGCGGCCACGACCACCACGAACAGGCTGAAGGCGATGCCCAGCCAGCCGGAGTCATGGATCACCGGCACGTTGATGTTGAAGAAGCCCAGCACGAACGAGGCCAGGTAGAGCAGGGCGATGCCGCCAGTGGCCGCGATCACGCCCAGCTTGAAGTTCTCGGTGGCCTTGATCAGGCCGCTGCGGTACGCGAACAGCAGCGCGAACAGGGTGCCGAAGGTCAGCAGCACGGCCTGGAACACGATGCCGGGGAACTTGGCGTTGAACACGGCCGAGATGGCGCCGAGGAACAGGCCTTCCACCAGCGCGTACATCGGCGCGGTGACCGGCGACCATTCCTTCTTGAAGACGGTGATCAGCGCCAGCACGAGGCCGCCGATGGCGCCGCCCATGGCATACAGCTTGGCTCCGGCCATGACCTGGCCGTAGTCATCGATGGTCTGGTTCCAGGCGAAAGCGGCCGTCAGCACGGTCAACAGCAACAGGAAGCCGGTCTTGTTGACGGTGCCGTTGAGGGTCATTGCCTGGTCGGGGCTGGTCACCACCGAGCCGCTGGCGAGGTCGAGGAAGGTCGACTCGGAAAGAGCCGGATTGCCGCTGCGCATGCGTGTTCTCCGTGCGAATGAAAGGTCGGGACGGCCGTCCGGCCGATGTCTGCGAGCATAGCCGATGACCACGCATGGCGCCGTGGCGGTTTCATGGCTGGTCTCGCCTGCGTTGACAGCTCACGATGTGCTTGGCCACAATGAACGACTCCCCGGGCCTGGCCCGAGGGGATTGCAAGACCGGGGTATAGCGCAGTCTGGTAGCGCGCCTGCTTTGGGAGCAGGATGTCGGGGGTTCGAATCCCTCTACCCCGACCAATCCCACGTCACGTCGGATTGGACACCGTTCCGGTTCGGGCGCCCGTAGCTCAACTGGATAGAGCACCGGCCTTCTAAGCCGGCGGTTACAGGTTCGATTCCTGTCGGGCGCGCCATCGGCGAGTAACGGGATCGCATCGGCCGATGTGAAGAAGTGCTTGCAAAAGCTTAAAGACTCCACCAGAATATCGGACTCGCTTCGGCGGACCGGAACTTCGGTGACAGTCTCCAGGCAAAGGTTTCAGTTCCGTCGCCAGCCGCATCGGCAGGAACAAGCGTTTCAGTGGTGGCTGTAGCTCAGTTGGTTAGAGTACCGGATTGTGATTCCGGTGGTCGGGGGTTCGAATCCCCTCAGCCACCCCACTGTTTCAACCGTGCCGGCGCAGCCGAAACGGTATTGCAATAAGAAGAATGCACGCTACAATGTGCGTCTGAGTTTCACGGGCCGTTAGCTCAGTTGGTAGAGCAGTTGACTCTTAATCAATAGGTCCAAGGTTCGAATCCTTGACGGCCCACCAAGACAGAAGCCACCTGGTACGCCAGGTGGCTTTTTTCTTATAAGTGTGACTCCTTCATTTGGATGGATCACGCGTTGCAGGCCCCGCTCGGCGCGGATCTGCAACGGCAGCGGGATCGCAGTGCTGGTTTCAACGGCGTTGAAAAAAGTGCTTGCACCCACCGAGCGGATCGGGTCATAATTCGCGCCCCGATTTCGGGCTGTTAGCTCAGTTGGTAGAGCAGTTGACTCTTAATCAATAGGTCCAAGGTTCGAATCCTTGACAGCCCACCAGACGAAAGCCACTTGGTTCGCCAAGTGGCTTTTTTCTTGTCTGCGCGCCGGGTTGAGCGTGCGGATGCCTGCACGCCCGGTCGCACGTCATCCATGAATGGCGTGGATCTACTGAAGCGATGCTGAAATCAGGGGCATACGCGTCATCAGTGTTTTCAATGCTGTGCGCTGCTTCTCACCGCGTCGCGTCCTGTATCGCACCCAATGGATCTTCCGCGCCAGTGGCGCATGCACGAAGGAAGATGTTGATGGCTGATATCAATCGATTGCACCGCACGCTGTGGGTTCCCTTTGCGTTGCTGGCACTGGCGGCCTGCACGCCGGCCAACGATCCCGCGCAGACCGTCGAACGCGATGCTGGCACCGAGAGCGCTCCGGCGCGCCCGGTGGGTGAGGCCATGCAGATGCAGCCGGCTCAGCCCGCGGAAGGGGAGGCCCTGCCCGACGCGGTGGACGTGCAGCGCAATGCGGATGGTTCGGTGGACGTGCGCAAGGCCACGCCGGAGTCGGCGGCACTGCGGCGCACCGAAGACGGGGGCGTGGAGATCCGCAAGGTGGATCCTCCGGCCGAGTCGGGGTCCGATACGGCGCCGGCCAAGGCCAGGCCGCAGCAGTGAACCCTGCCACCCCGGATCAGCTTGCGCTCCCCGGGGTGGTCCAACGCGCGCGCCGCGCGATCGCCATGTTCAGTTTTGTGCAGGCCTTCCGATTCCTGCCATCGCCTGCGACAATGAACGCCTGAGCCGGCCACGCGAAAGTGGCGGAATTGGTAGACGCCCTGGATTTAGGTTCCAGTGCCGCAAGGCGTGGGGGTTCGAGTCCCCCCTTTCGCACCAGTGCCGGCCTGTCCCCGCCCTGATCGGGCCATCTGCGCCCCTTGACCGGCACGCGCTGGCAGTGCAGGCCGAATTGGGCGAAACTAAAGGGCTGCGGCAAGCAGGCGCGTCCCAGACGTCGCGTCCTTACAACCGTTTCATCCCAATCATCGAGCCGGGGGCGTGGGCCACCGGTGGCAGGAGTCAACATGCAAGCTTCGATCGAATCCACCGGCAACCTGGAACGCCGCCTGAGCTTCTCGCTGCCGGAAGAGCGTCTGCAGAGCCACATCGCCGGCCGCTTGGGCGAAATCGCCCGTACCACCCGCATCAAGGGGTTCCGTCCGGGCAAGGTGCCGGCCAAGGTGATCGAGCAGCGCTTCGGCGCGCAGGTCCGTGGCGAGGCGCTGGACGGCCTGCTGCGCGAAACCTTCGACGCGGCCGTGCGCGAGCACGACCTGCGCGTCGTCGGCAGCCCGCGCATCGACAAGGGCGACGAGGGTGAATTCTCCTTCGTGGCCACCGTGGAAGTGGTGCCGGACTTCGGCGACATCGACGTCAGCAAGCTGACCGTCGTGCGTCACACCGCCGAGATCACCGAAGCCGACATCGACCAGATGATCGAGAACCTGCAGAACCAGCGTCGTACCTGGGCTCCGGTCAGCCGTGGTGCACAGGAAGGCGACCTGGTCGCGGTGGAAACCTGGTCGCAGGCCGGCGAAGAGCGCCTGCCGGCCGAGGGCACCGAGAAGGGCTCGATCGTTCTCGGCCAGGGCATGATGTTCGACACCATCGAAAAGGGCCTGGTCGGCCTGGCCAAGGGCGAAGAGAAGACCCTGGACGTCGAGTTCCCGGCTGATTGGCGCGTGCCGGTGCTGGCCGGCAAGACCGTGCAGGTCACCGTCAAGGTTGCCGAAGTGTCCGAGCCGGTCGTGCCGGCGGTCGACGAAGCCTTCATCAAGAGCTTCGGCGTGAAGGGTGGCGACGTCGCGCAGTTCCGCAGCGACATCCGCGCCAACCTGGAGCGTGAGCTGAAGGGCGCGCTGATGAACCGCCTGCGCCGTGAAGTCGGCGAGCAGCTGATCGCGGCCTACTCGTCGGTCGAAATGCCGCCGCGCCTGGTCGAGAACGAAGCCCGCGCCATGCTGGCCCAGCAGGTCGAGCAGCTGCGCCGCAACGGCCAGAACGTCGGCGAGATCCCGGCCGATGCCCACGAAGGCTTCAAGGACGCTGCCGCCAAGCGCGTGCTGGTCGGCCTGCTGGTCGGTGAAGTGGCCCGCATCAACGACCTGCGCCTGGAAGCCAAGCGCCTGAACGAAACGATGCGTCTGATCGCTTCGACCTACGAAGAGCCGGAGCAGGTCATTGAGATGTACCGCAACGACCCCCAGCTGATGTCTGGCCTGCAGAACCGTGTGATGGAAGAGCAGGTGATCGACTGGATCGCCGAGCGTGCCCAGCACACCGAAGAGAAGCTCTCGTTCCAGGACGCGATCCGCCAGTAAGCCGGCGGATCACCGGATGCCCCGCGCCTTTGCCGGCGCGGGGTTGTTGCCCCCCAAGATAGGTACCTCACGTAATGGACAACCGAACCAAAGCCCTGAACCTGGTTCCGATGGTGGTCGAGCAGACCAGCCGCGGCGAGCGTGCCTACGACATCTATTCGCGCCTGTTGAAGGAGCGTCTGATCTTCCTCGTGGGCCCGATCGACGATCACATGGCCAACGTGGTGGTGGCGCAGTTGCTGTTCCTGGAATCGGAAAACCCGGAAAAGGACATCAACATCTACATCAACTCGCCGGGTGGCGTGGTCACCGCCGGCATGGCGATCTACGACACCATGCAGTACATCAAGCCGAATGTGAGCACCACCTGCATCGGCCAGGCCGCCTCCATGGGCGCCCTGCTGCTGGCCGCGGGCGAAGCCGGCAAGCGCTACGCGCTGCCGAACTCGCGCGTGATGATCCACCAGCCGCTGGGTGGCTACCAGGGGCAGGCCACCGACATCGACATCCATGCGCGAGAGATCCTGACCCTGCGTTCGCGCCTGAACGAGATCCTGGCCAAGCACACCGGCCAGTCGCTGGAGACGATCGCCCGCGACACCGAGCGCGACAACTTCAAGAGCGCCTTCGAGGCGCAGGCCTACGGTCTGGTCGACCAGGTCCTGGAGCGTCGTCCGGATGAGTCGATCCAGGCCGGTTGACCGGCCTTCACGGGGCCATGGAGGCCCCGTTCCTGCAGGGTCGGGCGGGACTGGTGTCCCC
Source organism: Stenotrophomonas sp. Sm10 (assembly GCF_030985515.1). Classification (NCBI taxonomy): domain Bacteria; kingdom Pseudomonadati; phylum Pseudomonadota; class Gammaproteobacteria; order Lysobacterales; family Lysobacteraceae; genus Stenotrophomonas; species Stenotrophomonas sp. Sm10. The sequence goes on along the minus strand of NZ_JAPTFO010000023.1, from coordinate 12,168 downwards.
TCGGCCCTGTGCTATTCTCGAATCGAACCCCCGTTCAGCGGGTGGGGTAACTGGGTAAGCGAAGCATGAGCGAAGACCGCCAAGGTCGTTCCACGGACACCGGCAAGATCCTCTACTGCTCTTTCTGCGGCAAGAGCCAGCATGAAGTGCGCAAGCTGATTGCGGGTCCGAGCGTATTCATCTGCGATGAGTGCGTGGAGCTGTGCAACGACATCATCCGTGAGGAGCTTGAGGAGAAGGCGCAGTCGGCACGCAGTTCGCTGCCCAAGCCGCGCGAGATCCTCGAGGTCCTCGACCAGTACGTGATCGGCCAGAACCGCGCCAAGCGCACCCTGGCCGTGGCCGTCTACAACCACTACAAGCGCATCGAGAGCCGGCAGAAGAACGACGACGTCGAACTGGCGAAGTCGAACATCCTGCTGGTCGGCCCGACCGGTTCGGGCAAGACGCTGCTGGCCGAAACCCTGGCCCGCCTGCTCAACGTGCCGTTCACCATGGCCGACGCCACCACGCTGACCGAAGCCGGTTACGTGGGCGAGGATGTGGAGAACATCATCCAGAAGCTGCTGCAGAAGTGCGACTACGATGTCGAGAAGGCGCAGCAGGGCATCGTCTACATCGATGAAATCGACAAGATCTCGCGCAAGAGCGAGAACCCGTCGATCACCCGCGATGTATCCGGCGAAGGCGTGCAGCAGGCCCTGCTGAAGCTGATCGAAGGCACCGTGGCCAGCGTCCCGCCGCAGGGCGGCCGCAAGCATCCGCAGCAGGAATTCCTGCAGGTGGACACCAAGAACATCCTGTTCATCTGCGGCGGCGCGTTCGCCGGGCTGGACAAGGTCATCCAGGCCCGTTCCACCGACATCGGCAGCATCGGCTTCGGTGCCAAGGTGAAGAGCAGCGAGCGCAAGCAGGAAGTGGGCAAGGTGCTGGCTGAGGTCGAGCCGGAAGACCTGATCAAGTTCGGCCTGATTCCCGAGTTCGTCGGCCGCCTGCCGGTGGTCGCGACCCTGGAGGAGCTGGACGAGCCGGCCCTGATCAAGATCCTGACCGAGCCGAAGAACGCCATCACCAAGCAGTTCAAGAAGCTGTTCGAGATGGAGAATGTCGAGCTGGAGTTCCGTCCGGACGCGTTGTCGGCCATCGCCAGGAAGGCGCTCAAGCGCAAGACCGGCGCCCGTGGCCTGCGCACCATCGTCGAATCGGTCCTGCTGGACACCATGTATGACCTGCCGTCGCAGGAGAACGTCAGCAAGGTGGTGGTGGACGAATCGGTGATCGAGCACAAGTCCGAGCCGTACCTGATCTACCAGACCCCGGCGGCCCCTGAACAGAAGGCCGCAGGCGCCGAGTGATCCTTCCAGGTTATTGATTGGAAAGGATTTTAAAGGAATGCCTTGCATCTGAAAGCCGATGGCCCCATAACGGGGCCATCGGCTTTTTTTGTCTCCGGAAGATGCCCTCCCGGAGGCGGTTTTCCCCCTTCCCTGGAGCCCCCATGGCCCGTTCCCCAAGTGAAACCCTCGACCTGCCGGTCCTGCCGCTGCGCGACGTAGTGGTGTTCCCGCACATGGTCATCCCGCTGTTCGTCGGCCGTGACAAGTCCATGCACGCGCTCGAAGAGGCAATGGAGGCGGACAAGCGCATCCTGCTGCTGGCGCAGAAGTCGGCCGAAACCGACGACCCGCATGCGGCCGACCTCTACCAGGTCGGCACGCTGGCGCAGGTGCTGCAACTGCTGAAGCTGCCCGACGGCACCATCAAGGTGCTGGTCGAAGGCCTGTCGCGCGTCCAGGTCACCCACGTCGACGAGCGCAACGGCTCGCTGCACGGCCAGGCGGTGGAGATCGAGGCCACTGACGAGCGCGAAGCGCGCGAGGTCGAGGCGATCGCCCGCTCGCTGATGTCGCTGTTCGAGCAGTACGTGAAGACCAACCGCAAGCTGCCGCCGGAGCTGCTGCAGACGCTGTCGGGCATCGATGAGCCGGCGCGCCTGGCCGACACCATCGCTGCGCACATCAGCGTGCGCCTGGCCGACAAGCAGCGCCTGCTGGAAACGCTGGCCGTCGGTGACCGCCTGGAGATGCTGGTCGGCCTGGTCGACGGCGAGATCGACGTGCAGCAGATGGAGAAGCGCATCCGCGGCCGCGTGAAGTCGCAGATGGAGAAGAGCCAGCGCGAGTACTACCTCAACGAACAGATGAAGGCCATCCAGAAGGAACTGGGTGACCTGGACGACGCGCCGGGCGAGCTGGAAGAACTGGCCCGCAAGATTGCCGAGGCCGGCATGCCGAAGGCGGTTGAAGCCAAGGCACGCAATGAACTGAACAAGCTCAAGCAGATGTCGCCGATGTCGGCTGAAGCCGCCGTCGTGCGCAACTACCTGGAGTGGCTGCTGGGCGTGCCGTGGAAGAAGCGCAGCAAGGTGCGCAAGGACCTGAAGGTGGCGCAGGACACCCTCGATGCCGATCACTACGGCCTGGAGAAGGTCAAGGAGCGCATCCTTGAATACCTGGCGGTGCAGTCGCGCGTGAAGCAGATGAAGGGCCCCATCCTGTGCCTGGTCGGGCCGCCGGGCGTGGGCAAGACCTCGCTGGGCCAGTCCATCGCCAAGGCCACCAACCGCAAGTTCGTGCGCATGTCGCTGGGCGGCGTGCGTGACGAGGCCGAGATCCGTGGCCACCGCCGTACCTACGTCGGTTCGATGCCTGGCCGCATCGTGCAGAACCTCAACAAGGTTGGCAGCAAGAACCCGCTGTTCGTGCTGGACGAGATCGACAAGATGTCGATGGACTTCCGTGGCGATCCGTCGTCGGCGCTGCTGGAGGTGCTCGACCCGGAGCAGAACAACGCGTTCAACGACCACTACCTGGAAGTGGACCTGGACCTGTCCGAAGTGATGTTCGTGGCCACCTCGAACTCGCTCAACATTCCCGGCCCGCTGCTGGACCGCATGGAAGTGATCCGCATCCCCGGCTACACCGAGGACGAGAAGCTCAACATCGCCACCCGTTACCTGGTGCCCAAGCAGGTCAAGGCCAACGGCCTGCAGCCGGAAGAACTGGAGATCGGCAGTGACGCCATCCAGGACATCGTGCGCTACTACACGCGCGAATCGGGCGTGCGCAACCTGGAACGCGAGATCGCCAAGATCTGCCGCAAGGTGGTGAAGGAGATCGCGCTGGCCGGCCCGCAGCCGGTGAAGGCGAAGAAGGGCGCGAAGAAGCCCAGGGCGCTGGTCAATGTGTCCAGCAAGAACCTGGACAAGTACCTGGGCGTGCGTCGCTTCGACTTCGGCCGTGCCGAGGAAGAGAACGAGATCGGCCTGGTCACCGGCCTGGCCTGGACCGAGGTCGGTGGCGATCTGCTGCAGATCGAATCGACACTGGTGCCGGGCAAGGGCCAGCTGATCCTGACCGGCCAGCTCGGCAACGTGATGAAGGAATCGGCGTCGGCCGCGCTGTCGGTGGTGCGTTCGCGCGCCGTGGGCTTCGGCATCGACAGCGACTTCCTGCAGAAGCACGACGTGCACCTGCACGTGCCCGATGGCGCTACGCCGAAGGACGGCCCGAGTGCCGGCGCGGCGATGGTCACCTCGCTGGTATCGATGCTGACCAAGGTGCCGGTGCGTGCCGACGTGGCGATGACCGGTGAGATCACCCTGCGTGGCCGTGTCACCGCCATCGGCGGCTTGAAGGAAAAGCTGCTGGCCGCATTGCGGGGCGGCATCCGCACGGTCATCATTCCGGAAGAGAACCGCAAGGACCTTGCAGACATTCCGGCAAACGTTACCCGCGATCTGCAGATCGTGCCGGTGAAGTACATCGAGGAAGTGCTGGACCTGGCGTTGGAGCGCCCGTTGGCACCGAAGAAGGCACGCAAGAGTGCGCAGCGTGTCACGGTGCGCAGCAAGGCCAAACCGAGTGGAAGTGCGCGCGTCAAGCATTGACGCGCACCGTCCAATGGCCCGAAACCCGCGTCGTTGCTGGCTTTCCAGCTTGCGTGGGGGTAGGGCCACTGGTATAAAAGCAGCACTCGCGAATGAGTGATCGCTGTCAGCGATGACTGAATCGGCGAACCGTTTCCACATGGCGGCCGCATGCAGAAGGCGTGCGGTTGCTTCCCTGTCGAATAAGCGGAACCCACCGCCAAAGGAGTTGTAGAGAATGAACAAGACCGAATTGATCGATGCCGTTGCTGAAGCTGCGGACCTGACCAAGGCCGAGTCCAGCCGCGCTGTCGATGCCGTCGTTGCTGCCATCACCAAGGCGCTGAAGGACGGCGATGCGGTCACCCTGGTTGGCTTCGGTACCTTCCAGGTCCGCGACCGTGCTGCCCGCACCGGCCGCAACCCGAAGACCGGCGACACCATCAAGATCGCTGCTTCGAAGAATCCGTCGTTCAAGGCTGGCAAGGCTCTGAAGGATGCTGTAAACTAAGCGGCTCGCTGGGGTGCTTAGCTCAGCGGTAGAGCGTCTCCTTTACACGGAGAGGGTCGGGGGTTCGAAACCCTCAGCACCCACCACAGCACCGCGGTAACGTTTGAGTGTGGAGCGGTAGTTCAGCTGGTTAGAATGCTGGCCTGTCACGCCGGAGGTCGCGGGTTCGAGTCCCGTCCGCTCCGCCATTCAACGAGGCCTCCGGCCAAAAGCTGGAGGCTTTGTTTTCTCCCAGGTCCAGGCCGATGGGAAAACAAAAAAGCAACAATGCGGAGCGGTAGTTCAGCTGGTTAGAATGCTGGCCTGTCACGCCGGAGGTCGCGGGTTCGAGTCCCGTCCGCTCCGCCATTCAACGAGGCCTCCGGCCAAAAGCTGGAGGCTTTGTTTTCTCCCAGGTCCAGGCCGATGGGAAAACAAAAAAGCAACAATGCGGAGCGGTAGTTCAGCTGGTTAGAATGCTGGCCTGTCACGCCGGAGGTCGCGGGTTCGAGTCCCGTCCGCTCCGCCAACTCTAAAAGCCCTCGGCGCAAGCCGGGGGTTTTTTCTTTAGCCCGTCGCAAAGTGATGCGCAGGCCGCGCCGCCGCTGCTTTTGGTCCCTGCGGCGAAGCGGGTTACACTGCCGGGCTCGCCAATCAGGCCTTGTGATTCCTCACCATGCTGCAGAAACTCCGCGACAAGACCTCAGGCTGGATCGTCACCGTGATCCTGGGGCTGCTGATGATTCCGTTCCTGTTCGTGATCGACAACAGTTACCTCGGTGGCGTTGGCGCTCAGAACGTGGCCAAGGTTTCCGCCCCGCCGACCTGGTGGCGTTCGGCACCGTCGTGGTGGCCGGTGCGCATGCTGTGGCAGCACCATGAGATCAGCGCGCAGGATTTCCGCACCCGTTTCGAGCAGGAGCGCATGCGTGAGCGCCAGCAGCAGGGCGAGAACTTCGACCCGCGCGCTTTCGAGAGCACCGAAAACAAGCTGGCCGTGCTCGACCAGCTGATCGATGAGCAGGTCGTGCGCCTGGTCGGTGAACAAGCCGGCGTTGTCATTGGCGATGGTGCGGTGCGCGAGTACATCGCCACCATCCCGGCCTTCCTCGATTCGAACGGCAAGTTCAACGAAAACAACTATCGCCTGGCCCTGGCCGGTGGCAATCCGCCGCGTACCCCGACCCAGTTCCAGGAACTGGTGCGCGAGAGCCTGCAGCAGTCGGTGATCCCGTCGGGCCTGCAGAATTCGGGCTTTGTCACCCAGGCCGAAACCGAGCGCCTGCTGAAGCTGCTGGGTGAAACCCGCGACGTCGAACTGGCCGCGTTGCCGGAAGTACCGGCTGACACCGCGCCGGTGACTGACGCGCAGATCAAGCAGTGGTACGACAGCCACGGCAAGGATTTCCGCCAGGCCGAGAGCGTCTCGCTGGAATACGTCGAGATCAACGGTGCGAACCTGCCGGCACCGACTCCGGCCGATGAAGCGACCCTGCGCAAGCGCTATGAAGAAGAAAAGGCGAAGTTCACCTCGCCGGAGCAGCGCCAGGCCTCGCACATCCTGATCACCGGTGACGGCGCCGAAGCCAAGGCGAACAAGATCGCTGCCGAAGCCAAGGCGGCCGGTGCCGACTTCGCTGCGCTGGCCAAGGCCAATTCGGAAGATCCGGGCTCCAAGGACCAGGGCGGTGACCTGGGCTGGGTCGAGCGCGGTGCGATGGTCAAGCCGTTCGAAGACGCACTGTTCGCTGCCAAGGCCGGTGACGTGATCGGCCCGGTCAAGACCGACTTCGGCTACCACATCATCAAGGTCGCCGCGGTGCGTGGCGGCGAAGGCAAGTCGTTCGAGGAAGTACGTGACACGCTGGCCGCCGAGCAGCTGAAGGCCGACGGCGAACGCGGCTTCAACGAGCTGGCCGGTCGTCTGGTGGATGCCATCAACAAGAGCCCGAGCGATCTGGCCGCTGCGGCCAAGGAAGTCAACCTGCCGCTGCAGACCCTGGGGCCGATCACCCGCGCAACCGCCAGTGGCATCGCCGCTGACCCGGCCGTGCTGCGTGCCGCCTTCTCTGAAGTGCTGGTGCAGGACGGCACTGCCAGCGACCCGATTGCGCTGGGCGGCGCGACCAACCACAGTGTGGTCATCCGTGTGGCCGCCCATACCCCGGAACAGGCCCTGCCGCTGGACAAGGCCCGCGAGCAGGTGATCGCCGCGATCCGCGCTGACCGCCAGCGCCAGGCCAGCGACAAGGCCGCCGACGCCGTGCTGGCCAAGCTGAAGGCGGGCGCCACCCTGCAGTCGCTGGCCGCAAGCGAGAAGCTGCAGCTGAGCCCGATGCCGGGCCTGCCGCGCAGCCAGCCGGTGCCGACCCCGGAAATCAACCGCGCCATCTTCAGCGCGCCTGTGCCGGCCGAAGGCAAGCCGAGCTACGGCAAGGTCGACGTCAACGGTCACGCGCTGCTGTTTGCAGTGAACAAGGTCAACCCGGGCGACATCAAGGAAGTGACCGCCGAGCAGCAGAAGCAGCTCAAGGAGCAGCTGAGCCAGATCGATGGCATGGCCGCAGCCAAGGCCTACGTGGATGCGATGCGCAAGAAGTTCATGATCCAGACCACCGAAGCGAACCTGTAAGCCTCGCGGCGAGCAGATCGAAGAAGGCCCGGCATTGCCGGGCCTTTTTTGTCTTCGCGTCGTTTGTGTCGCGCTTGCGCCTTGGCAGTGGTCGAGCTTGCTCGACCGCCTTTTGTAGAGTCGAGCCGTGCTCGACTGCATCTGCTGCGCGCAGGCATGAAAAAGCCGAGCATGGGCTCGGCTCTACAGGAGGGCCTGGCTGGCGCGTCAGTCCTCGACGCGCAGCACCGCGCCCGGCTTCAGCACGCTGCTGCCACTCAGGCCGTTCAGTGACAGCAGCGCCTTCACCGGCATGCCATAGCGACGGGCGATGGTCCATGCCGACTCGCCATCGCGCACGGTGTGGCGGCGGCTGCGCGGGCGATCGGCAATCGCGGCGACGGTCTTGGCCGCCTGCGGCGTCGGTGTGGTCGTGGCAGCCGGTGCGGTGCTGGCCACCAGCGTGGTCGCGGTTTCCGTCACCGTCGCATTGGCGGCCGAGACCGGGGCCAGCACCCGGGTGGTTCCCGAGGCACGGTTGCCGGCGGCCAGGGCCGGGTTGAGGCGGGCGATCCTGGCAGGGTCCAGGGCGCGTTGTGCGGCCCACTGCTGGATGCTGGTGCCGGCCGGCAGGGTGTGGTCCTTCAGCACTGGCACGGTGCGGTCCAGCGAGGCCATCACGCCGGGCTGGTCTTCCACGTCCTCCAGCACGCAGGCCAGGGCATGCAGCTTCTCGACATAGGCATGAGTGACCGGTGACAGGCCGGGCAGCGCCGATGGCTTGGCGTTCTGCGCGTTCATGCCGGCCTTGCGCATGGACTGCAGGACCCGGTACTCGCCGGCGTTGTAGGCCATGGTGGCCAGGCGCCAGTCGCCGCCGAACATGCCGTGCAGGGTCTTCAGGTAACGTACCGCGGCCTGGGTGGAATCGACCGCCGACAGGCGGCCGTCGTAGCCGTTGGACATGGGCACCCGATGGTTGCGCGCGGTGGTGGCGATGAACTGCCACAGGCCCGTCGGACCGCTGCCATTGCGTGCATTGGGCCGATAGCCACTTTCCACGAACGGAATCAGTGCGAATTCGGTGGGCAGGTTGGCCTTGCGCAGCTCTTCGACCACGTAGCCGAACAGCACCAGCGCATCGTCATCCTGGTTGGCCAGGCGTGAGGGAGCATGGGCGAACTGCTTCTGCCAGCGCGGGCTGGTGGCCTCGGCATCGCAGCTGGGCTCGGCCAGGCCGTCGCGGAAGCTTGTGAAGATCTCCTGGCCGTTGCGTACCGAAGCGGCCGGCAGCGCCGATGGATCCAGCGGCAGCGCAGCGGCAGCGGTCAGGTTCTGGCTGATGCCTGCGCCCAGCGACTGTGCGCCTGCGGTTCCTGCCAGCCCCAGCGCAAGGCCCAGGGCCAGCGGCAGACTTCGGCACATCATGCGCGGAAGCCGTCTTTCCAGTGCCGGAGACCGGCCATCACGTCGACGTCGTCCACGACGTCACGGCCCAGGTGCGCCGCCACCGACGCACGGATCGGCGCCGCGTGCACACGCAGGAAGGGATTGCAGTCGAATTCGCTGGCCAGGGTTACCGGCAGGGTGGAACGGTCATCGCGGCGCATGGCCAAAGCCTCCTCTTGGCGCTGCCACAGGGCAGCGTTGGCGGGGTCGACATGCCGCGCGAAGACGGCATTTGACACGGTGTACTCATGAGCGCAACAAAGCAGCAGTTGCGCGGGCAGGGCACCCAGCTTGCGCATCGACGCCAGCAGCTGGGACGGCGTACCTTCGAACAGGCGTCCACAGCCCAGGCTGAACAACGAATCTCCGCTGAAAAGATGTTCAGCAGTGTGAAACGCGATGTGGCTGCGGGTATGCCCGGGCACGGATAGTACGTGGAACGTCCGGCCCAGTGCCTGAACGCGTTCACCTTCACCGACGCGGTGGGTCGCAGTGGGAATGCGCTCCTCGACCGGCGCGATCACCCGGACGCCGGGAAAACGCGCCTGCAGCGCGGGCACGCCACCGATGTGGTCATCGTGATGATGGGTGAGCAGGATCGTGTCCACGCGCAGGCCCTGATCGGCCACTGCAAGCACCGGCGCGGCATCGCCGGGATCGATGACCACGGCGGCGCCATCGTCGTCGATCAACGTCCAGATGTAGTTGTCCGCAAATGCGGGCAGGGCAGTCAGTCGCATAGAATTGGACCATGCCCGCGCTGCAGAGCACCCGTCAAGCGAGCCAGACCCCGTGGTTCGACAGTGAACCGGCGGAATCCCTGCGCGTGCTGGAGCGGCAATTACTGCTGCCGCAGCTGTCAGTGCTGCCGGCACAACCCTGGTTGTGGATCGCGCCAAGCGCGTGCTGGCTTGATGATGCGCAGCTCGGCGGGCGTGGCCTGCGCCTGTTCCGGCAGGGGCAGGGCTATGCCGGCGATACCCGCTGCGCACTGCCGCTGCCGCTGGCCAACGAGAGTGTCAACGCGATCGTGCTGCAGCATGTGACCACCGGCGATGCCGACCAGCTGCTGGATGAGTGCGAGCGCGTGCTGATGCCGGGCGGCCACCTGTGGCTGAGCAGCCTCAATCCGTTCAGCCCCTACCGTACACATTGGCGCCAGCACGGACTGGTGGTGCGCACGCCGCAGCGGATTCGCCTGCTGCTCGGCCGCCACGGGCTGGAGTGCGACGATATGCGTTACATCGGCCCCCTCTGGCGCGGTGCCGGCAGCCGTCGCCCGGGCGGGTGGGCGCCACTGCGCGCGGCCTGCCTGTTCCATGCTGAAAAGCGCACGCTGGCCCTGCCCGGGCCGACACCGCTGCCGGTGCGCTGGCACGGCACCGTAGCCACCTGATTCTGGAGTTGTATTGAAAACCATCGAAATCCACACCGACGGTTCCTGCCTTGGCAATCCCGGCCCCGGCGGCTGGGCTGCACTGCTGCGCTACAAGGGCCATGAGCGTGAACTGAGCGGCGGCGAAGCGCACACCACCAACAACCGGATGGAGCTGATGGCCGCCATTTCCGGGTTGGAGACGCTGACCGAGCCGTGCAACATCGTGCTCTACACCGATTCGCAGTACGTGCGGCAGGGGCTGACCCAGTGGATGCCGGGCTGGATCCGCAAGAACTGGAAGACCGCCGGCGGTGAGCCGGTGAAGAACCGCGAGCTGTGGGAGCGCCTGCATGCGGCCACGCTGCGGCACCAGATCGACTGGCGCTGGGTGAAGGGCCACTCCGGCGATCCGGACAATGAGCGGGTGGATACCCTGGCCCGCAACGCGGCCATCCAGATCCGCGACGCCAGCCCGGTAAACTGAGCCCATGCGTCAGATCATCCTCGATACCGAAACCACCGGCCTGGAGTGGAAGAAGGGCAACCGCATCGTCGAAATCGGCTGCGTGGAGCTGTTCAAGCGCCGCCCGACCGGCAACAACTACCACCAGTACATCAAGCCGGACTGCGAGTTCGAACAGGGCGCGCAGGAAGTCACCGGCCTGACCCTGGAGTTTCTGGCTGACAAGCCGGACTTCGCGCAGATCGCCGATGAATTCCTTGCCTTCATCGATGGCGCCGAGCTGATCATCCACAACGCGGCGTTCGACCTGGGCTTCCTCGACAACGAACTGTCGTTGCTGGGCCCGCAGTACGGGAAGATCACCGATCGCTGCACGGTGATCGATACCCTGGTGATGGCGCGCGAGCGCTTCCCGGGCCAGCGCAATTCGCTGGATGCGCTGTGCAAGCGGCTGGGCGTGGACAATTCGCACCGTGCGCTGCATGGCGGCCTGCTCGATGCGCAGATCCTGGGTGACGTCTACATCGCGCTGACCTCGGGGCAGGAAGAGATCGGATTCGGCCTGGGGGATGACGATGGCGGTGGCGCCGGTGCGGCGCTGCAGGCCTTCGATACCAGCAAGCTGCTGCCGCGCCCGCGCGTAGTGGCCACGCCGTCGGAGCTGGAAGCGCATGCCGCGCGGCTGGAGCGGTTGCGCAAGAAGGCCGGCCACGCGCTGTGGGATGGCCCGAAGGTGGAAGAACCCGTCAGCGCGTAATACATCGAGGTAGTGCCGGCCGCTGGCCGGCATCTACGTGATACGGGGTTTCCCGGTGAGCCGGCCAGCGGCCGGCATTACCGCATCCACGCGTGGCGTGGATCTACCGGTCAATGGCAGCGCACCAGGATCACGCTGATGTTGTCGCGGCCACCGCCGTCGAGTGCGGCTGCGACCAGCGTGTCCACGCATTCCTGCGCGCTGGCATCTTCGTAGGCGAGGGTGCGGGCGATACTGCGGTCGTCCACCTCCTCGGTCAGGCCGTCACTGCACAGCAGCAGCTGCATTCCCGGGCGCAGTTCACCGCTGGTGGTGGCCACGTTCAGGTGTGCCGGATCGGTCACGCCCAGCGCCTGGGTAACCACGTTGCGATGCGGATGCGCACGCGCCTGTTCGGCGGTCAGGTTTCCCTGCGCGACCAGTTCCTGCACCACGCTGTGGTCCTGGCTGAGCTGTGCCAGCTGTCCATCGCGCCACAGGTAGGCGCGGCTGTCGCCGACCCAGGCCACTTCATAGCGGTTGCCCTGCACGCGCGCGGCGACCACGGTGGTGCCCATCGGCAGGCTGTCATTGCGACGGCGTGAGGTGCGGATGATCTCTTCGTCGGCGGTGCGGATGGCCTGGGCCAATGGCGCGCCACGGCGTATCTCGCGCACGATGGTTTCGCGTGCCAGCGCGCTGGCCACTTCACCGCAGGCGTGCCCGCCCATGCCATCGGCCACCAGCCACAGGGCCAGCTCGCTGTCACCGTAGTAGGTGTCCTCGTTGAGCTCGCGGCGCATGCCGGGGTGGGTGAGGTGTCCGAATTCGATCATGGGGGCTGGGGCAGGGTGTTGCTGGGGAGACAGGCATCATCGGGTGGCCGCACGCATCCGGCAAGGCATGCGCCCAGGAAATTTCCACTTCATGGGCCGGAATGACTTGTCGTCGGCCTCACTTCCTCGTATGATGCGCGTCCCCGGTCCGCCGGGGACCACCCGGAGAGGTGGCAGAGTGGTTGAATGTACCTGACTCGAAATCAGGCAGGCGTTTATAGCGCCTCGGGGGTTCGAATCCCCCCCTCTCCGCCAGATAAAGAAAAAGGGCTGCCGA
>NZ_JAPTFO010000022.1:0-53768 GCF_030985515.1 Stenotrophomonas sp. Sm10 | reverse complement strand
CTAAAAAAAACCGCGCCCCCCCCGGGGGCGCCGCTTTGACCTCAACGATGTTCAGTCGAGCATGGCTCGACCCTACTTTGCAGCGGCCGCAGCCTTGTCCTTCATCATCGCGTCGCGGGCAGCCTTGAACGGGTTGCCTTCGTACCAGTTCGGCCAACGATCGCCACCGGCCAGTTCCTTGCCCACGCCGTACATCAACTGAAGGTCTTCGACGGTACCGTCCAGCTTCCAGGTGGCCGCGTCGAACTCGTCCTTCGGGCCGTGGTAACGGTTGGCGCCGTAGTCGGCTGCGGCCTTGCGGCCAGCGTCAACGCCGCCCTCGCGCAGGTCCTCGCCGCCATCGGCGTACAGGGCCGGCACGCCGGCTTTGGCGAAGTTGAAGTGGTCCGAGCGGAAGTAGAAGCCGCTCTGCACCGACGTCTCACCATGCAGCGTGCGGTCCTGGGCAGCGGCCAGCGGCTTGAGGATGTCCTCCAGCTCCGAACTGCCGAAGCCGGTGACGGTCACGTCCTTGGCACGGCCGGCCACTGACATCGCGTCGATGTTGATCACGCCAGCAATCTTGTCCAGCGGGAAAGTCGGATGGGCAACGTAGTACTTCGAACCCAGCAGGCCGGATTCTTCCAGGGTCACCGCCAGGAACACCACCGAGCGCTCCGGCTTCGGATCCTGGTGCGCCATGGCTTCGGCCACTTCGAGAATACCGGCGACGCCGGTCGCATTATCGACGGCGCCGTTGTAGATGTTGTCGCCGGTCTCGCCCTCATGCTTGCCCAGGTGATCCCAGTGCGCCATGTACAGCACCGCCTCGTCAGCGCGCTTGCTACCCGGCAACACACCCACCACGTTGCGCGACTGCTTCTGTGCGATCTGGCTCTTCAGGTCGACCGCAGCGGTGGCCTTCAGCGGCACCGGCTTGAAACCGCGCTTGCTGGCATCCTTGTAGGCCTGCGCCAGGTCCAGGCCGGCTCCGGCAAACAGCGCCTTGGCCGCGTCGGCACTCAGCCAGCCCTGCACCGGAATACGGGCTTCCGGGTCATCCTTGGCCGGCAGGTCGTACTGCGGGCCAGCCCAGGAATTCTTCACCACGTCCCAGCCGTAGGACGCGCCGGCGGTGTCGTGCACGATCAGCGCGGCAGCGGCCCCCTTGCGGGCAGCCTCCTCGAACTTGTAGGTCCAGCGGCCGTAGTAGGTCATGCGCTTGCCGTCGAACAGCTTCTCGTCGTCGACATGGAAGCCCGGATCGTTGACGAACATCACGACGGTCTTGCCCTTCCAGTCCTGGCCGGCGTAGTCGTTCCACTTCTGCTCCGGCGCATCGACGCCATAGCCGACGAACACCAGGTCGCTGGCATCGACCTTCACCTCGGCCTGGCCGGTACGGGTGCCGACCACCATGTCGGTGCCGAACTTCAGTTCGGTGGTCTTGCCGCCCTGGGTGATCTTCAGCACGGTCGATTCGTCGGCCGTGGTCTCGGTCATCGGTACATCCTGGAACCAGCTGTCGCCGTTGCCGGGCTGCAGGCCGATGCGCTGCATCTGGTCGCGGATGTAGTTGACCGTCAGTTCTTCGCCCTTGCTGCCCGGCGCGCGGCCTTCGAACTCATCCGAAGCCAGGGTCTTGACCATCTCGGCGAAGTCGCCGGCATTGATCTCCGGGGAGAACGCATGCGCAGCCGGCTTGGCAGCTGCGGTATCGGTGGCCGGCGCGGGCGCCGGAGTGTCTTCGCCTTTGCAGGCACTGAGCGCGGCCGCAGCGGCCAGGCACAGGAGGAGTTTGCGGGGCATCGTCGATTCCTGGGTAACAAAGGGCGGCCGCGCGTCGTGCACGACCGGTGTCAGCGAGTATCACCGAACCCGAAGGCGCGGTGCGCTCAGTCCGCGGGAGCGGTTTCGGTGTCGAACGGGATCGGCTCGGCGCCGGTGACCGGGCCGATGCGCGCAGTGCGATGCACGTACAGCACCACCTCGCGTTCGAACTGCAGTGGACCCTTGACCACGGCATTCGGGCCGATGATCACACGCGGCTTGCGGCTGGCGGTCAGCGAGACACTGAAGTTCGGCTTGCGCACATGCACGCCGCCGTTGACCTGCGAACCGATACCGACGGTGATGTCACCGTTGACGGTCTCCACATCCTTGCCGACGCGGCTTTCGACCAGGCCGATGCCACCATTGACGGTCTCGACACCGCCTTCGACCTGGCTGCCGCGATCGGTGAAGATGCTGCCGTTGACGGTGCTGACGCCGCCGCTGGCGATCACTTCGCGGCCCAGGCGTACGCCGCCGTTGACCGTTTCGATCTTGCCGGTGCGCGCGCCGTCGGCGACCTTGACCCCGCCGTTGACGGTGTCGATGCTGCCGGTCTCGACGCCTTCGCCGACGCGGATGCCACCGTTGACGGTGTCCAGCTTGCCGTAGCGCTGGCCGGGTTCGGCGCTGATGCTGCCGTTGACCTTGCTGATGTTCTCCTGCGCACAGACCGGCCCGGTGGCCAGCAGTACGCCCAACAGCAGCGGAATGGAAAGAATTTTCATGGCGACCTCGATGGAAGTGCGGCTGGCAGGCCGCGTGCGGAGATGTCACCATTCCCCGGTAGCCCCCGCAACTGCCTGAAGTCACTGGAAAGCCCTTGCGCGACAACGTCTTCCCATCACGCCGACATCACATCGCCGCTGCCCGCGGCGGTCGCTGCCTGCTGCTGGGGCTGGCGTTTGCGCTGGCCCTGCCGCTGCCCAGCGGTGCGCAGACCACCCGCGAGACCGAGCGCAAGCTGCAGAAACTGCGTACCGAACTGAAGGGCGTGGCGCAGGAGCGACGGCAGATCGAGGGCCAGCGCGGGCAGGCATCGCGGCAGCTGCGCGAGGCCGACGAGAAGGTAGCCCGCACCGGCCGTGCCCTTGCGCAGACGGAAGCCGCGCTGCGCGAGCAGGGCCGCGCCCTGGCCGAAGCCGAGCAGCGCCGCAGCACGCTGCAGGGCAACCTGGCCCAGCAGCACCGCGAACTGGCCGGGCTGTTGCGCGCGGCGTATCAGCTGGGCAACCACGCACCGCTGAAGCTGCTGCTCTCGCAAGACACGGTGGCCGATGCCAACCGCGCCCTGGCCTACCATCGCTACCTGCAGCGCGAGCGTGCGCAGCGGATCACCACGCTGACCGCCGACCTGAAGGAACTGGAAGCACTGCAGGCGCAGATCGCCGAGCGCAAGCAGAAGCTGCAGGGGACGCAGCAGGACCAGAAACAGCAGGCAGCCGCCCTGGAAGCGGACCGCCGCGATCGCGCAAAGACCGTTGCCTCGCTGGAAGAGCGCTTCAAGGACCAGCGCGAGAAGGAACAGGCGCTGGGCCAGGACGCCAAGGCGCTGGAAACATTGCTGGCCAACCTGCGAGCGGCCGCTGCCCGTGCCGAGGCCGAGCGCCGCGCGGCTGCACGCCGTGCGGCAGCGGAGAAGGCCGCCGCCGAACGTGCTGCACGCCAAGCCGCCGCACAGGGCCGGCCGCCACCGCCACCGACCAAGGTGCCGCCTGCGGTCGCATCGGCACCGGCGCCGAAGGTGGGCGGCCTGGGCTGGCCGTTGTCCGGCAACCTGCTGGCCCGCTATGGCGGCAAGCTGCCCGATGGCCGCACCAGCAGTGGCGTGCTGATCGGCGCACCGGCTGGCAGCACGGTCACCGCCGTGGCCGATGGCACCGTGGTGTTCTCCGACTGGATGACCGGCTACGGCATGATCCTGATCGTCGACCACGGCAACGGCTACATGAGCCTGTACGCGCACAACGACACCCTGCTGAAGGATGCCGGTGCGCGGGTCAGCCGCGGTGATGCAGTGGCCAAGGTCGGCAATTCGGGTGGCCAAGGTGTCACCGCGCTGTACTTCGAGCTGCGTCGTGGCGGGCAGCCGGTCAACCCGGACAGCTGGCTGCAGCGGCGCTGAACCCGGCTCGTTACGCACGGGCCGGATTCAACGGGAATTTAGCTGTGCTTCGCGCATAATCGGTGCATGTGCCTTGGGCACCATGCCACCGTCGACAGGAGTGATCCATGCGCGCAGCCCGTACCGCCACCCTCTTGCTGGCCCTGTTGCCAGCGCTGTCCTGGGCGCAGCAGACCGCGCCTGCCCCAAGCCAGGAAACCAGCGGGCAGGCAGCGAACAGCGAGGAGGCGGTGACCTCGAAGGTGCCGCTGGAGGAAATCCGCCGGTTCGTGGCCGTGTACAACGCGGTGCGCGCCGCCTATGTCGACCCGGTCGATGACAAGAAGCTGATGCAGTCAGCCGTGCGTGGCCTGCTGCTCGACCTTGATCCGCACAGCACCTACTTCAACAAGGAAGACGCGCAGGCTTTCGACGAGCAGGCCAACGGTGCCTACGAGGGCATCGGCGTGGAGCTGCAGCAGCAGCCGGACAACGCCAGCATGAAGGTGATCGCGCCGATCGACGACACGCCGGCAGCCAAGGCCGGCATCGTTGCCGGCGATTTGATCATCGCCATCGACGGCAAGCCGATCAGCGCCATCGATGCGAGTGAACCGCTGCGCGGCCCGGCCGGCAGCAAGGTGGTGCTGACCATCGTGCGCGAAGGCAAGCCGAAGCCGTTCGATGTCAGCCTCACCCGCCAGACCATCCGCGTGACCAGCGTGCGCAGCCGCCTGCTGGAACCCGGCTATGGCTACATCCGCCTGAGCACCTTCCAGGCCGATACCGGCTCGGACTTCCAGAAGCACGTGCAGCAGCTGCAGAAGCAGTCCGGTGGCCAGCTCAAGGGCCTGGTGCTGGATCTGCGCAGCAATCCGGGTGGCCTGCTGACGGCCGCCGTGCAGGTAGCCGACGATCTGCTCGACAAGGGCAACATCGTCAGCACCCGTGGCCGCATCAGCATCAGCGATGCCCGATTCGACGCGACCCCAGGCGACCTGCTGAAGGGTGCACCGGTGGTGGTACTGGCCGATGCCGGTTCGGCCAGTGCCTCGGAAGTGCTCGCCGGCGCGCTGCGCGACAACAAGCGCGCCCGAGTGGTTGGCAGCCGCACCTTTGGCAAGGGCTCGGTGCAGACCGTGTTGCCGCTAGACAACGGTGATTCGGTGAAGCTGACCACCGCGCGCTATTACACGCCCAGCGGCAAGTCGATCCAGGCCACCGGCATCGTGCCGGATGTTGAGTTGAAGCCCGCCGCTACGTCGGCGGAGGATGCCCTGCCGGCCAGCCTGAGCGATTACAGCGAAGCCACCCTGCCAGGCCATCTGCGCGGCGACGACGAAGGCACCGAGGGCTACCACGCCGGTGCGGTGCTGCCGGGCGACGGCCCGATCAACGACGCGCTGGCCGAGCTGAAGAACCCCGGTTCGGTGGCTGTACGGTTGAAGGCCGAGGCCGAGAAGGCGGATGCCGCCAAGACCGCGAAGGCCGCTGCGGCGAAGCCGGAAGCGAAGGTCGAACCTAAGCCGGAAGCAAAGCCGGAAGCAAAGCCCGCACCGGCCCCGGCCAAGCCCTGACGGTAGCGCCGGGCCGTGCCCGGCGTCGGCTCAAGGGCGGAAGAAGAAAACAAATGCCTGCCAGCGGCCGGCACTACCCGGCGTCAGAAGCCGTGGCGCTTGCGCAGTCGGCGCGCGATCGCAGCCCGCACGTAGACCCCGTACACGACGCCGAACACGAAGCCACCGATGTGCGCCCACCAGGCCACCATGCCGAAGCTTGGGCCGATGTGGGCGAACACCACCTGCAGTGCCGCCCAGACGCCGATCAGCAGGTACGCCGGGGCGCGCACGAACTCCAGGAACAGGCCGAGCGGGATCACCACGCCCAGCCGCGCGCCCGGGAACAGGGCCAGATAGGCGCCGATCAGGGCCGACACCGCGCCGCTGGCGCCGATGATGATCTGGTCCGGGCTGCCCATGGTGTAGATCGCCACCAGGTTCGACACTGCGCCGCCGACCAGGAACAGCAGCAGCAGCCGCCACGGCCCCAGCACCCGCTCGGCGGGCAGGCCGAAGATCAGCAGGAACACCAGGTTGCCCAGCAGATGTGACCAGTCGGCGTGCAGGAACAGGGCGGTGAACAGGCGCAGCACGCTGCCGTCCTGCAGGGTCGCCCACCAGTCCAGCGGGTGGGTCAGGCCGGTGGACAGGGCGCCCCAGTCCAGCCAGAGGCTGCCGCGGGCATCGTCCGGCCGCGAGATCGACCACAGGAACGCCAACCACAGTGCCGCAAACAGCACGGGCGTGGCCCAGCGCAGGGCCGCCTTCTTGCGGGACGGGAGGGAGACGAACATGGCACTAGCCTAGCGTGCGGGCGCTTGCGGCGGGGATTGTCCTGTTCAGCTTTCGAGACGAGAAAACCGACCGCACCGTTATTGTTTCATTAACGGCTCTGGGTAATACTCGCATACGGCGTCGTATGTCGGGAGGGGAATCCGGCGCGCTCCGATGGGTCCCAGGACCTGGCGGGCGCAGGCGCACTCAGAGCACCATCACCGCTTACCGGAGAGAGAGAACTACGATGCAAACCGCTTCCACCATTGCCCGACTGACCCTGCTGGCCGTCGGCGTTGCCGGTGCGCTGGCCGCCGCCGATGCCAATGCTGCCGCCTTCCAGCTGAAGGAAAACAGCGCCAAGGGCCTGGGCCGCGCGTTCGCCGGCTCCACCTCGACCGAAGGTGACGCCTCGGTCATCGCCACCAACCCGGCCTCCATGCGCCTGCTCGACGGCACCCTGGTCCAGGGCGACGTCAGCGCCATCAGCTTCGGCGCCAAGTTCCGCGGCCAGGGCCAGTACGGCAACGGCGCGCCGATTTCCGGTGGCAACGGCGGCGACGCCGGCATGATCGCCCCGGTTCCGGCCGCGTACTTCCACGTGCCGTTCGGCGAGAACGACAACATGCACTTCGGTGCTTCGCTGACCGTGCCGTTCGGCTTCAAGACCGAATACGACCGCGACTGGGTCGGCCGCTACAATGGCGTCAAGACCGAGCTGCAGGCGATCGACCTGGGCGTGGCGTTCTCCTATGACGTCAACCCGTACCTGTCGTTCGGTGCTTCGGTGTTCGCCGAGCGCCTGAACGTCGACCTGACCAGCGCTGTCGACACCGGCACCGCGATCAACGCCACCGCCCAGCGCACCGCGGCGGCGCGTGTGCTGGCTGCAGGCGGCACCCCGGCCCAGGCTGCGGCGGCGTCGCAGGCGGCTGCACGCCAGGCCGCCCAGCTCGGCTTCTCGCCGGGCACCGCCGATGGCTACCTGCGCATCAAGGGCGACGAAGTGTCGGTCGGCTACACCCTGGGCATGACGGTCACCCCGGTGGAAGGCACCAACATCGCCTTCAGCTACCGCTCGAAGGTCGAGCACAAGATCACCGACGGCAAGGCCGACTTCACCATCCCGCAGAACGCTGCCGCCTTCCTGGCCACTGCCGCCCCGGGTACCTTCATCGACAGTAACGGCCGCGCCACCATCACCCTGCCGGCCAGCGCCACCGTGGGCTTCACCCACCGCGTGAACGACCAGTGGCAGATCATGGCCGAGGTCACGCGCACGGCGTGGAGCAAGTTCGACCAGGTCACCGTCGACTATGACTCCAACCAGCCGGACAGCGTGCTGCCGTTCCACTACCGCGACACCACCTTCGCGTCGATCGGTACCGATTTCCGCGTGAACGACAAGCTGACCCTGCGTGGCGGCCTGGCCTACGACCAGACCCCGACCACCGACGCCCACCGTGACGTGCGCGTGCCGGACACCACCCGCAAGTGGCTGTCGCTGGGCCTGACCTACGCCGCTTCGGACAAGATGGAATACAGCGTGGGTTACACCCACCTGTTCACCAAGGATCCGAACATCACCTCGACCTCGGCCACTGCCAACACCGTGACCGGCAAGTACAAGGTGAGCGGCGACGTGCTGGCGGCGTCGATGCAGTACAAGTTCTGATTCGGGCGATTGCCTGAAGCAGGACACGGAGGGCCCCGCGCAGGCGGGGCCTTTTTTTTATGCATGGATGACGCTTCCGGCTCGTGACTTTATTGGGAGTGCCTGCCACCTTGCCGGGATTTACGCAGTGCAGGCGAATACAAAATGGTTGATCGTCGCTACCAGAAGCGGATGATCCGATACTGGGCTCGGGAAGAGGCCAAGGCGAACGCGACTCTGGATCGCGTGCTGGAGTCGGAATGGTTCGACTACTGGCACACGCATCTTGACTGGATGGGGCGCGGCAATCGCCATATCAGTGATCGCATCGCCGTTGCCGCAGGGCTCCTACGGCTGCTTGAACGGGTTGCGTCGAGCGGGCGGGAGCATGTGCAGTGTTGGGTGACGCTGGCGCCGGATACCGGTCAGAGTGCGTTGTTCCTGCATTCGCCGAATCCTCAGGGAACGCCATGGCCGCATCCGTTCGATGGCGTGATCTGGGACATCGTTCCGCCTGACTGGCTTGCGCCGTTGCTCTCTTCAACCGGCCTGCAGCCAGGACGCTGGGGAAGCGGAGAAAGCCAGCGATTGCTGGTGCGCGTGCGGCCTTGATTTCCATCCACGCATGGCGAGGATCTACCGGGTTGTCTACGCAGCGCGTGGATCCACGACAATAGCGCCATGAACCTGTCCGACCCGAACTTCCAGCTGGAGCTGGCCGCCAACATCGCCGTCGCCGGCTCGATCCTGTTGGCCGGCCGCAACAACGTGCACACCTGGTGGCTGGGCATCGTCGGCTGTGCATTGTTTGCTGCCGTGTTCGAACGCTCGCACCTGTACGCGGACATGGTGCTGCAGTTCTTCTTCATCGCGATCAGCGTGCTGGGCTGGTGGCAGTGGCTGCGCGGCGATCATGGTGCGCCGTTGCCGATTACTTCATTGCGGCCGCGTGCCTGGGCCTGGCTGGCGCCGCTGGCGGTAGTGGCCACCTTCGGCTACGGCTGGATGCTGACCCGACTGACCAATGCCTATGCGCCGTACATCGATTCGGCGGTACTGGTGCTGAGCGTGATCGCGCAGATCCTGATGATGCGGCGCAAGCTGGAGTCGTGGTGGGTCTGGCTGCTGGTAAACACCGTTGCAGTGCCGCTGTACTACAGCCGTGGCCTGCACCTGACCTCGATCCTGTACATCGGTTTCTGGGTCAATGCACTTGTTGCTCTCGGGCACTGGCGCAATCTGATGCGGGCCGAGGCCACGACGGCACCTGAATTCCTGTAGAGCCGAGCCCACGCTCGGCTGCGCCGGAAAAGCCGAGCATGGGCCCGGCGCTACAGGAAGCAAAACACAAGAAACCCCGCATTCGCGGGGTTTCTTGTTTACCGCACCAAGCAGGCGATCAGTCGCCCAGGGTCAGCAGCGAGGCGTTGCCGCCGGCGGCGGTGGTGTTCACCGTCACCGTCTTTTCGGTGGCAAAGCGCAGCAGGTAGTGCGGGCCGCCGGCCTTCGGGCCGGTGCCGGACAGGCCCTGGCCGCCGAACGGCTGCACGCCGACCACTGCACCGATCTGGTTGCGGTTGACGTACACGTTGCCGACATGGACGCCATTGCTGATGCGGTCAACGGTTTCGTCGATGCGCGAATGCACGCCCAGGGTCAGGCCGTAGCCGGTAGCGTTGATCTGGTCGATCACCGCGTCGAGCTGGTCGCCCTTCCAGCGGATCACGTGCAGGACCGGACCGAAGACTTCCTTCTGCAGCTGGCCCAGGTCCTTCAGTTCGTATGCGCGCGGCGCGAAGAAGGTGCCGTGCGCCGTTTCGGCGGACAGCTCGGCGGCGGCGATCAGGCGCGCTTCGCGGTCCATGCGCTCAGCGTGTTCCTGCAGGATCTTCAGCGCGTCGGCGTCGATCACCGGGCCGACGTCGGTAGACAGCAGGCCCGGGTTGCCGACCTTCAGTTCCTTCATCGCACCGGCCAGCATGGTCATCACCTTGTCGGCGATGTCGTCCTGCACGAACAGCACGCGCGCGGCCGAGCAACGCTGGCCGGCGGAGGTGAAGGCCGAACCGATCGCGTCCTTGACCAGCTGTTCCGGCAGCGCCGAGGAATCGGCGATGAAGGCGTTCTGGCCACCGGTCTCGGCGATCAGCACGCCGATGGCGGCGTCACGCGCGGCCATCGCACGGTTGATCGCACGGGCGGTCTCGGTGGAGCCGGTGAAGGCCACGCCGGCCACGCGCGGGTCGGCGGTCAGCGCTGCACCCACGGTGGCGCCGTCGCCCGGCAGGAACTGCACCACCTCGGCCGGCACGCCGGCATCGTGCAGCAGCTTCACCGCGTAGTAGCCGATCAGGTTGGTCTGCTCGGCCGGCTTGGCGATGACGCTGTTGCCGGCGGCCAGTGCGGCGGCGACCTGGCCCAGGAAGATCGCCAGCGGGAAGTTCCACGGGCTGATGCAGACGAACACGCCGCGGCCGTGCAGCTGCAGCTCGTTGGATTCACCGGTCGGGCTGGGCAGCTTCTCGGCGTGGCTGAACTGCTCGCGCGCCTGCTTGGCGTAGTAGCGCAGGAAATCCACGGCTTCGCGCACTTCGGCGATGCTGTCGGGCAGGCTCTTGCCGGCTTCCTTCACGCACAGCGCCATGAACTCCGGCATGCGCGCTTCCAGCTGGTCAGCGGCGTGTTCGAGGATGGCGGCGCGGCTGGCGGCCGGGGTGCGGTTCCAGGCCGGTTGTGCGGCCACGGCGTTGGCCAGGGCCTTCTGCACGGTGGCGGCATCGGCGGCCAGCCACTGGCCGACCACTTCGCGGGTGTCGGCCGGGTTGGTCACCGGCAGCGCGGCGCCGGCCGGGTTGGCACCCGGTACCAGCGGCGAGGCCTGCCACGGCTTCACGGCGGCGTTGAGCTGCTCGGCCAGGGCGCGCAGTTCGTTGTCGTTGGCGAGGTTGGCGCCCATGGAGTTCTTCCTGTCGTGGTTCTGGCTGCGCAGCAGGTCAACCGGCAGCGGGATCTTGGGATGCGGAATCGATTCGAACGAGGCGACCATCTCGACCGGATCGCGGATCAGGTCGGCGATCGGCACGCGCTCGTCGGTGATGCGGTTGACGAAGCTGGAGTTGGCACCGTTTTCCAGCAGGCGGCGCACCAGGTACGGCAGCAGGTCTTCGTGCGAACCGACCGGGGCGTACACGCGGCAGGGCAGGTTCAAGCGATCGGCCGGCACCACTTCGGCGTACAGGTCGTCGCCCATGCCGTGCAGCTTCTGGTGCTCGTACACGCCGCCGTTGGCGATGCTGCGCACGGCCGCGATGGTGTGCGCGTTGTGCGTGGCGAACATCGGGTAGATCGCATCCGCATGGGTGAACAGCCGCTTGGCGCAGGCCAGGTAGGACACATCGGTGTTCTGCTTGCGGGTGAACACCGGGTAGCCCGGGTAGCCTTCGATCTGCGCGCGCTTGATCTCGGCATCCCAGTAGGCGCCCTTGACCAGGCGCACCTGCAGGCGGCGACCGGCACGGCGTGCCATGTCGGCCAGGTGGTCGATCGTGTACGGCGTGCGCTTCTGGTAGGCCTGCACGACCACGCCGAAGCCATCCCAGCCAGCCAGCGAGGCGTCGGAGAACACCTGCTCGATGATGTCCAGCGACAGTTCCAGGCGGTCGGACTCTTCGGCGTCGACGGTGCAGCCGATGCCGTAGCTCTTGGCCAGCTGTGCCAGTTCCAGCACGCCCGGCACCAGGTCCTTCAGCACGCGCTCGCGCTTGGCGTGCTCGTAGCGCGGGTACAGCGCCGACAGCTTGATCGAGATGCCCGGCGCGTTGTTGACGTCGCCGTCCGGACGGCCACCGCGGGCCTTGTGATCGCCGCCGATGGCGTGGATCGCACGACGGTAGTCTTCCAGGTAGCGCAGCGCGTCCTTCATGGTCAGCGCGCCTTCGCCGAGCATGTCGAACGAGTAGCGGTAGCTGGCGTTGTCGCCCTTGTGCGAGCGTGCCAGCGCTTCGCTGATGGTGCGGCCCATGACGAACTGGTGGCCCATGATCTTCATCGCCTGGCGCACGGCCAGGCGCACCACCGGCTCACCGACGCGGCCGACCAGGCGCTTGAATGCGCTGGGCGCATCGGCGCGCGTGGCGTCGTTCATCTGCACCAGCTTGCCGGTCAGCATCAGGCCCCAGGTGGAGGCATTGACCAGCACCGAGTCGCTGCCGCCCAGGTGTTTTTCCCAGTCGGCATCGGCCAGCTTGTCGCGGATCAGCTTGTCGGCGGTGTCCTGGTCCGGAATACGCAGCAGCGCTTCGGCCACGCACATCAGCAGCACGCCTTCCTCGCTGCCCAGGTCGTACTGGCGCATGAAGGCTTCGATCGCGCCCTGGTCCTTGGCACGCACGCGCACGCGGCCGACCAGGTCGGCGGCCAGCGCCTGCACCCTGGCCTGTTCCTCGGCGGGCAGGCGCGCCTGCGCCAGCAGCTCGCGGACGTGGCTGGCCTCGTCCTTCAACCAGGCATCGGTGATGGCCTGGCGGAACGCGTTGGGGGGCGCCGGCAGTTCCGGCGACAGCAGCGCGCCCGGACGCGGGGCGTCGTGGGCGGCAGGGGAGGAGGAAGGTGCGTTCATGCCGGTCCGGCCAGTGGAAAACTTGGCGATTTTAATCATTTTTGCGGCCTTCGGAAGTGCCACGCAGACACCTTCATGAAGGGCTGATAGCCACTAACGGTGGTGGATTCGGCGTGTTCAGCAAACCCGGCGATATTTGTGCTGAATTCGTCATCCGTGCCGCCGACCGCATGCTGTGTTGCAGCATCGGAAAAAGTGTGAATGCACCCTTGCTACCGGCGAGAGGGCGGGGCTACCATCGAGACGTTTCCCGCGGCAGGAACGCGGTTGCGACATGATCGAGGTGCTTCCAGCTCCGGATGGGTCAGGTACGCAGCTGCGGCTGCGTCCCCCACGGGCGCTCGATGCCCGGCAGTTCGTCCTGTTGTTCACCGTGTTGTCGGGTGCGATGTGGCTGGTGTCCGCCCTCGGGTGGTGGGCCGGCAATGCGTTCGCCCCCCTGTTCGCGCTGCTGTACAGCCTGGTGCTGGCGGCGGCGCTGCGTGCCTTGTGGCGCAGCGGTGAACGGCAGGAGGAGATCCGGGTAGTGCCGGCGTACGTGGAGGTCATCCCCGTACCCGGTGGATCGCCGGTGTTCCGGGCCCACCCCCATTGGGTGCGCCTGCTCACCGACGATGAGAGGGTCCGGCTGGCGTCCAGCGGCCGGCAGGTGGAGGTGGGGAGTTTCCTCGCGCCGGCCGAACGTCAGACGCTTGCAGAGACACTTGAAAGCTTGCTCGCCGCCAGCGATGGCGGCAACCGACGACGCTAAGGGTCTAGGCAATGAAGCAAAGCAGCAGGTGGGGCACGAAGTGCGTGAACGCGGTTGCCGCAGTGCTGGCGACCGGGGGACTGATGCCGGCGTTGGCCTGGGCCCAGGCGGCCGATCCCAAGCCGTGGCAGCTGAACATGGGCAAGGGGGTGACCCAGACCTCGCGCCTGGCCTGGGAATCGAACAATCTCTCGTTGATCATCTGCACGGTGATCGGCGTCATCGTGTTCGGCGCGATGGCCTATGCCATCTTCAAGTTCCGCAAATCCAAGGGCGCGGTCGCCGCCACCTTCAGCCACAACACCAAGGCCGAAGTAATCTGGACGGTGATCCCGGTGATCATCCTGATCGTGATGGCCTGGCCGGCCACCGCCAACCTGATCAAGATGTACGACACCCGCGATGCCGAGATGACGGTGAAGGTCACCGGCTACCAGTGGATGTGGAAATACGAATACCTTGGCGAGAACGTCACCTTCACCAGCCGCCTGGACCGCGAGTCCGACCGCGTGCGGCAGAGTGGCATCGTGCCGACCCGCGAAAGCCATCCGCACTACCTGCTGGATGTCGACAACCGCCTGGTGCTGCCGGTCGATACCAAGGTGCGGTTCGTCATCACTTCCGATGATGTGATCCACGCCTGGTGGGTGCCGGCGCTGGGCTGGAAGCAGGACGCCATCCCCGGCTTCATCAACGAAGCCTGGACCCGCATCGAGCAGCCCGGTGTCTACCGCGGCCAGTGCGCCGAGCTGTGCGGCAAAGACCATGGCTTCATGCCGATCGTGGTCGAGGCGGTGTCCAAGGAGGACTTCAGGAAGTGGCTGGCGCAGCGCAAGCCGGCGCCGCCCGCCGAGCCCGCCACGCCTGCGGCACCTGCCGAACCGACTGCACCGGCGGGCGAGGCACCGGCTGCGCCTGCTGCTGCCGAAGCGGGCAGCGCGCCTGCCAGCGCGGCCAGCGGAGCGTGATGTAAAGCCCGCGGCCGCTCGCGGCCGTGGTGACAACCGATTCTGAGAGGTGTTTTGCAATGGCGCACTCGGCAGTTGGGCACGACGATCACCATCACCACCAGAGCTTCTTCGAGCGTTGGTTCTTCTCGACCAACCACAAGGACATCGGCACGCTGTACCTCGGTTTCAGCTTCATCATGTTCATCATCGGCGCGGCGATGAGCGTGGTGATCCGCGCCGAGCTGGCGCAGCCGGGCCTGCAGTTCGTCAAGCCCGAGTTCTTCAACCAGATGACCACCGTGCATGCGCTGGTGATGATCTTCGGTGGCGTGATGCCGGCGTTTGTCGGCCTGGCCAACTGGATGATCCCGCTGCAGATCGGCGCGCCGGACATGGCGCTGCCGCGCATGAACAACTGGTCGTTCTGGTTGCTGCCGGTGGCTTTCAGCCTGCTGCTGCTGACCCTGTTCCTACCCGGTGGTGCCCCGGCGGGTGGCTGGACGCTGTATCCGCCGCTGTCGCTGCAGGGCGGCTACAACGTGGCCTTCAGCGTGTTCGCCATCCACGTGGCCGGCATCAGTTCGATCATGGGTGCGATCAACATCATCGCCACTGTGCTGAACATGCGCGCGCCGGGCATCGACCTGCTGAAGATGCCGATCTTCTGCTGGGCCTGGCTGATCACCGCCTTCCTGCTGATCGCGGTGATGCCGGTGCTGGCCGGTGCGGTGACCATGCTGCTGACCGACAAGTTCTTCGGCACCAGCTTCTTCAATGCCGCCGGTGGCGGTGACCCGGTGATGTACCAGCACATCTTCTGGTTCTTCGGCCATCCCGAGGTCTACATCATGATCCTGCCCGCCTTCGGCGTGGTCAGCGAGATCATCCCGACCTTCAGCCGCAAGCCGCTGTTCGGCTACCAGGCGATGGTGTACGCCACCGCCGCGATCGCGTTCCTGTCGTTCATCGTCTGGGCCCACCACATGTTCACCGTGGGCATGCCGCTGGGCGGCGAGATCTACTTCATGTTCGCCACCATGCTGATCTCGATCCCGACCGGCGTGAAGGTGTTCAACTGGGTCAGCACCATGTGGCGTGGCTCGCTGACGTTCGAGGCACCGATGCTGTGGTCGGTGGCCTTCGTCATCCTGTTCACCATCGGTGGCTTCTCCGGCCTGATGCTGGCGATCGTCGCCGCCGACTTCCAGTACCACGACACCTACTTCGTGGTCGCCCACTTCCACTACGTGCTGGTGACCGGTGCGGTGTTCGCGCTGATCGCCGCGGTGTACTACTGGTGGCCGAAGTGGACCGGGCGGATGTACAGCGAGAAGTGGGCCAAGGTGCACTTCTGGTGGTCGATCGTATTCGTCAACCTGTTGTTCTTCCCGCAGCATTTCCTCGGCCTGGCCGGCATGCCGCGCCGCATTCCCGACTACAGCGTGGCGTTTGCCGACTGGAACCTGATCAGCTCGATCGGTGCGTTCGGCATGTTCGTCACCCCGTTCATGATGGCCGCGATCCTGCTGTCGTCGCTGCGCAGCGGTGAGAAGGCCGAAGCACGCAGCTGGGAAGGTGCACGCGGGCTGGAGTGGACGCTGCCGTCGCCGGCACCGGCGCATACCTTCACCACGCCGCCGACCATCCGCCCGGGCGATCTGGCGCATGACGACATCACGCATTGAGGTGGGGCATGCATAACGAGAGCCCACTGCAAACCTGTAGAGCCGAGTCATGCTCGGCTGACGTGGAGCAGCCGAGCATGGCTCGGCTCTACAACAGCCCGGGCGACGCCCCGGAAAACGGCATCGAACAGCAGCGCCAGCGCGCCAGGCGCACGGCGATGTGGGTCGGCGCCATCGCGGTGCTGGTCTACGTCGGCTTCATCCTCAGCGGGGTGATCGGCCGATGAGCGAGGCGCCAGCCAGCACACCGTCTCGCAGTGCCGGGCTGCCGCGCCTGATCGGCGTGGCGGTGGCGGTGTTCCTGCTGACCTTCTCGCTGGTGCCGCTGTACCGCATTGCCTGCGAAAAGGTATTCGGCGTGCGCCTGGAACGCGGCCCGGGTGGTGAAGCCAGTACGGGTGCTGCAGCTGGCAAGCGCACCGTGCGGGTGGAGTTCGATGGCGGCGTCAATTCGCGCCTGCCGTGGTCGTTCCATCCCGAGCAGCTGACCATGGATGTGGTGCCCGGCGAACTCAACGAGGCGCTGTACTTCGCCCGCAACGACAGCCAGCAGGCGGTGGTCGGCAGTGCGGTGCCTTCGGTGGCGCCGGCGCGTGCCTCGGGCTTCTTCAGCAAGACCGAATGTTTCTGTTTCACCGCGCAGACGCTGCAGGCCGGCGAGAAGCGCGACATGCCGGTGCGTTTCATCGTCGATCCGGACCTGCCGCCGGAGATCAAGACGATCACCTTGTCCTACACCTTCTACCGCAACGACGCGCTGTCCGATCGGCTGGCCCCGGCCGCCACCTCGGACGGCGCGCACGCCGCACCCTGACCCGGATACCGACATGGCCCAGACACCGACCGACGCCAACGTGTACTTCGTCCCGGCCCAGAGCAAATGGCCGTTCGTGGGCTCCATCGCGATGATGGTGACCATGGTGGGCGTGGCCAGCTGGCTCAACGATGCCAGCTGGGGGCGCTGGACGTTCTACATCGGTATCGCGATGCTGGTGCTGACATTGTTCTGGTGGTTCAGCGACGTGGTGCGCGAATCGCAGGCCGGCAACTACAACCAGCAGGTCGATGGCTCGTTCCGGATGGGGATGATCTGGTTCATCTTCTCCGAAGTGATGTTCTTCGGCGCCTTCTTTGGCGCGCTGTTCTACACCCGCAATCTGGGCCTGTCGTGGCTGAGCGGCGAAGGCCGCGGGGTGATGACCAACGAGCTGCTCTGGCAGGGTTATTCCGCCGGCTGGCCGACCAACGGGCCGGCGGCGATCGGTGGCGCGTTCCAGACCATCCCGGCCTGGGGCCTGCCGCTGATCAATACGCTGATCCTGCTCACCTCCGGCGTGACCTTGACCATCGCCCACCACGCGCTGAAGGCCGGCAACCGCCGCCAGCTGCTGATCTGGCTGGGCCTGACCGTGGTGCTCGGGCTAGGCTTCCTGACCCTGCAGGCGGAGGAGTACATCCACGCCTACAAGGAACTGAACCTGACGCTCGGCTCGGGCATCTACGGTTCAACCTTTTTCATGCTGACCGGCTTCCACGGCGCGCACGTGCTGCTGGGCACGATCATGCTGATCGTGATGTGGCTGCGTTCGGCCAAGGGACACTTCACCCGCGACAACCATTTCGGTTTCGAAGCCGCCGCGTGGTACTGGCACTTCGTCGACGTGGTGTGGCTGATGCTGTTCCTGTTCGTCTACGTGCTTTGACCGCGCACGCATCGGTGGCCTCAGCCGCCGACGCCGTGCGGCTTGATCCAGCCCATGTAGATGCTCACGATCACCAGTACGATCAATGCCACCGACACCGCGATGCGACGTGTCAGCGCGTTGACCGTGCGCTTGGTCTGGCCGCGGTCGACCAGCAGGTAGTACAGGCCGGCGCCCAGATTCCAGACGATGACGATCAGAAACGCGATTACCAGCAGGGTCTTCAGCGAATCACTCATGCGCGGCTCGAGGGCAGGGTGGATATGCCTATCTGACCGCGTTTGCGCGGACTTGTCATGACGCGCCAGCACACGCGCGTGTTCGGATGGATGCTGGCCGTGCTGGCGATGGCCGGATTCACCGCATTGGGGCTGTGGCAGCTGCAGCGCATGCATGCCAAACAGGCAATGTTGGATGCACAGGGTCCAGCCGTGGCTCAGACGCTGTCGCTGGCCCAGGCGCTGGCCGCACCGGGCGCGTTGCATGGCGTGGCCGACCATGGCCGCTTCCTGCCTGGCGTGGTGCTGCTGGACAACCAGATCCGGCATGGTCGCGCCGGCGTGAAGATCTATCGCCCCTTCCGCAGTGACGAGGGCAGCGTGCTGCTGGTCGATCTGGGCTGGCGCGCGCTGCCGCCGGATCGCACGCTTCCGGAGGTGCCGTCGCCGCCTTCGCCGGTGGCCGTGCGCGGGTTGCTCGCGCCGCCACCGTCGGCGGGACTGGTGCTGGGGCCGGCATTTTCTGCCACCAGTGAGGCGGGGCGCTGGCTGGCCAGCCGGTTGCCGGCCGAGGGCCTGGCCGCAGCACTGGGTGTGCCGGCGTTGCCGGAACGCGTCCTGCGCCTGGACCCGGCGCTGCCCTTCGGCGACGAACGCGACCTGGACCTGCTGCCGAACACGCTGCCGCCGCAACGCCACCTGGGCTACGCCGTGCAGTGGTTCGGCCTGGCCCTGACCGTGCTGGTGGTCGCGCTGGTACTGGACTGGCGCAGGCGCCGTGCTGCCCGGTAGTGCCGCCCGCTGGCCGGCAACCCCCGCATTCCTGGATGCCGGCCAGCGGCCGGCACTACCGGCATCGTTTACCCAACCATGAGAAAATGCCCCGCATGAACACTGCTACGTCCCCGCAGGCGCGCGGCTCCGGCCGCCGGACCCTGGTGCTGCTGTTTGCCGTGTTCTTCGGGGCGATGGCGCTGGCCGCCGTGCTGCGCTTCTCTGGCTGGCAGCCCACAGGGCACCGCAATGCCGGCCAGCTGCTGAAGCCGCCCGTGGACCTGCGCCAGCAGGCACCAACCCTGGCCAACGGCCAGCCCTACCCGTGGAACCCCGAAGCCCGTACCTGGCGCCTGCTGGTGGCACCGTCCGGCGCCTGCGACGCGCCGTGCGTCACTTTGTCGCAGGGACTGGGCAAGGTGTGGCAGCTGTTCGGCCATAACGCCGATAATGTCGAGATCCTGTGGCTGGGAACGCCACCGGCGTCGATCGCCTCGCTGCCCGCGCTGCGGCCGCTGGCTCCGTCGCCAGCCCTGCGCGCGGCGCTGCCCGGCGTCGATGATCCGGCTGGACCGCCGGTCTACGTGATCGATCCGAACGGCTTCGTGATCATGCGCCATGCCCCCGGTAGTGATCTGGGCGGCCTGCGCAAGGACATGGCCACGTTGCTGAAACTGAAGTGAGTCCCGTTTGATGAGCCTTTCCGCGCGTCCGGCGCTGCACCGCAATTTCCACCGCCTGGCGTGGTTCGCCATGATCATGACGGCGAGCACGATCATGTTCGGCGCCTTCGTGCGTCTGTCCGATGCCGGCCTGAGCTGCCCGGACTGGCCGACCTGCTATGGCCAGGCCACCTGGCCGCAGCACGTGGAAGAGACCATCGGCCACCCGGCGGCGGAGATCCGCCCGCTGGAGACCCACAAGGCCTGGCGTGAACAGGTGCACCGGTTCCTGGCCGGCGCACTGGGCATCGAGATCCTGACCCTGGCGCTGCTGGCCACGCGCAAGCGGCGATTCGGAAGCACGGCGGTGGTGACCGCCTGCGTGCTGGTGGCCGCCGGCATACCGCTGTACATGATGGGCTGGCATGGCACCGCCAGTACCTTGGCTCTGGTCGGCGAGGCGATCCTGCTGATCGCCGCGCTGCGCTGGAGCAACATCGACCTGGCACGCGCTGCACTGCTGACCCTGGCGGTGGTGATCTTCCAGGCCCTGCTGGGCATGTGGACGGTGACCCTGCTGCTCAAGCCCATCGTGGTGATGGGGCACCTGCTGGGCGGCATGCTGATGTTCGCGCTGCTGGCCTGGATGGCGTGGCGTGCCACGCACATGCCGATCACCCTGGCCGAGGCGCCGAAGCTGAAGTGGCTGCTGCGCATCGGCCTGGCCGTGCTGGTCACCCAGATCGCCCTGGGCGGCTGGGTCAGCGCCAACTACGCGGCGCTGGCCTGCGGCGGTGGCAGCGCCTCGCTGGACAACTTCCCGCGCTGCGCCAACCAGTGGTGGCCGCAGCACAACTTCGTCGAAGGCTTCACGCTGTGGCGTGGCATCGGCGTGGATTACGAAGGCGGCGTGCTCGATGGAGCCTCGCGTATCGCCATCCAGATGGCCCATCGCCTGTTCGCCGTGGTGGTGGCCGTCTACCTGCTGTGGCTGGGCGTGCGCCTGTTCCGTTTGCCGAGCATGCGCGGCTGGGCCAGCGCGCTGATCGCGCTGCTGGTGTTGCAGGTCACCCTCGGCATCCTCAATGTGAAGCTGGCGCTGCCACTGGAAGTGGCCGTGGCCCACAACGGCGTGGCCGTTGCCCTGTTGTTCGTGCTGGTCAGCCTGCTGGCCCGCCTGCGCGCCCCGGACTGACTCCATGTTTTCCAATTACCGCCAGTACTGGGACCTGACCAAGCCCAAGGTCGTTGCCCTGATCGTCTTCACCGCCCTGGTCGGCATGGTCCTGGCTATCCCGGGCGTGCCCAGCTGGGAGCAGGTGCGCGCCGGCCTGCTCGGCTTCCTCGGCATCTGGCTGGCCGCTTCGGCGGCCGCCGCGATCAACCAGCTGCTGGATGCGCACATCGATGCGCAGATGGCACGCACGTCGTGGCGCCCGCTGGTGGTCGGCAAGGTCAAGCCATGGCAGGTGCTGGTGTTCGCCGGCGTGCTGATCGTGCTGTCGATGACCATCCTGGTGCTGTGGGTGAACCTGATCACCGCCGTGCTGACCTTCGCCTCGCTGATCGGCTACGCGGTGATCTACACCGTGTACCTCAAGCGTGCGACCTCGCAGAACATCGTCATCGGTGGCCTGGCCGGCGCGATGCCACCGATGCTGGGCTGGGCCGCGGTGACCGGCATGCAGGGTTCGTCGGACTGGGCGTATTCGTCGCTGCTGGTGCTGATCATCTTCATCTGGACCCCGCCGCACTTCTGGGCGCTGGCGATCTTCCGCCGCGAGGACTACGCGAAGGCGGAGATCCCGATGCTGCCAGTGACCCACGGCGTGGCGCACACCCGCAAGCAGATCATGGTGTATTCGGTGGTGCTGGCGCTGGTCTGCCTGCTGCCGTACCTGGTGGGCATGAGCGGTGCGTTCTACCTGGGCGGCGCGATCGTGCTCAACGCCGTGTTCCTCTGGTACGCCTGGCGCATGCTCAACCCGCCGGACGAATTGTTCTCGATGAAGATGTTCTATTACTCCATCGTCTACCTGATGGCGCTGTTCGCCTTCCTGCTGGTGGACCACTGGATCCTGCCCTGGTTGTAAAGCGCCACCTGTAGAGCCGAGCTCATGCTCGGCTGAGGGGTGGTTGGAAGAGCAGCCGAGCGTGGGCTCGGCTCTACACTTGATCTCTTCCAGCGGCGTCGCCATTGCTGTTCCTGACCGCAAAGGAAAGGAAGGCGCAGGGATGCATTCGATCTTCCGTTGGACCGCTGCGCTGCTGCTGGCGCTGGGTGTGGCCCTCACCGCGCATGCCGATGACACCGCCGCGCAGATCCGCCAGCATGCCGGTGAGCACCGCCTGCTGGTACTGGGCGAATTCCACGGCACCCGCGAGACCCCATTGCTGGTACGCCAGCTGGTGGACGACTACAGCCGCAACGGCCCGGTCCTGCTGGCGCTGGAACTGCCACGCGCCGAGAACCCTGTGCTGCGCGGCTATCTGGAATCCGATGGCGGGGCCACGGCGCGCCGGCACCTGCGCGGCCGCGCGTTCTGGACCGTGCGCGATGACCAGCATGATGGTCGCCGCAGCCGTGACATGCTGGCGATGATCGAAAGCCTACGCGTGCTGAAGTCGCAGGGACGTGTGATCGACGTCGTTGGCTATGACGTCAACGCCAGCAAAGGCGGCAACCAGGTACGCGATGACCTCATGGCAGCCGAGTTGCGGCGGCTCAATCGAGGCCTACCGGCCAGTGCGCGCATGCTGGTGCTGACTGGTAACGTGCACGCGATGCTGCAAAGGCCGCAAGGTATGCCGCCGGAAATGCAGATGCATCCGATGGCGTCGCAGCTGCGGGACCTGGATATCTACAGCGTACGGTTGGGCGCGCAACGTGGTCAGACGTGGGGATGCGCGGGCGGTTGCATGGCGCGGCCACTTCGAGAGCAGGTTGCCACGGGGCCGCGGGTCGCTGCCGGTGCGGAACGGCCGTACGACCTATGGGTATGGATGCCGGAACTGAGCGTCGGGACGCTGGTGGATCCGTAGCGTCAGGCAAGCCATCCATGCATGGCGTGGATCTACTCCGGATCACAGGTGTCAGCCGAGCGTGGGCTCGGCTCTGCAGTAGATCCACGCCATGCGTGGATGTTCTCCCCATCGGGTCAGGGCTTGCGTCGCGCGTAGCGCTGCGCGATCACGCCGCAGACGATCAGCTGGATCTGGTGGTAGATCATCACCGGTAGCACGATCGCGCCGAGGCTGCCGCCGGCGAACAGCACCTTGGCAATCGGCACGCCGGTGGCCAGGCTCTTCTTCGAGCCGCAGAACACGATGGCGATCTCGTCCTCGCGGTTGAAGCGCAGGCGGCGGGCGATGAAGGTGATCAGCGGCATGGCGATGCCCAGCAGCACGGCGGCCACGACCGCCACGGCCAGCAGCGAGAGCAGCGGCGTCTTGCTCCACAGGCCTTCAGTCACCGCTTCACCGAACGCCGAGTACACCACCAGCAGGATGGTGGCCTGGTCGGTGTAGCGCAGCAGCGCGCGCTGGCGTTCCACCCAGCCGGCGATCCACGGCCGCAGCAGGTGGCCCGCCACGAACGGCACCAGCAGCTGCAGCATGATGCCGCCGATCGCATGCAGCGGGTCATGCACGCCGCCGGAAGTACCGGCCAGCGCGGTCAGCAGCAGCGGGGTCAGGAACACGCCGAGGATGCTCGACAGCGAGGCGCTGCACACCGCTGCGGGCACGTTGCCATGCGCCATCGAGGTGAACGCGATGGACGACTGCACGGTGGAGGGCAGGGTGCACAGGAACAGCACGCCGAGGTACAGCTCCGGGGTCAGCAGCCAGCCCGACAGTGGCTTGAACATCAGCCCCAGCAGCGGGAACAGGAGGAAGGTGCAGGCCAGGATGGTCAGGTGCAGCCGCCAGTGCAGCATGCCGCCGATGATCGACTCGCGCGGCAGGCGTGCGCCATGCAGGAAGAACAATGCCGCGATGGCGACCGTGGTGACATCGTCGAGGACGATGGCGGCGGCGCCCTTCATCGGCAGCAGGGAGGCCAGACCGACGGTGCAC
Source organism: Stenotrophomonas sp. Sm10 (assembly GCF_030985515.1). Taxonomy (NCBI): domain Bacteria; kingdom Pseudomonadati; phylum Pseudomonadota; class Gammaproteobacteria; order Lysobacterales; family Lysobacteraceae; genus Stenotrophomonas; species Stenotrophomonas sp. Sm10. The sequence goes on along the minus strand of NZ_JAPTFO010000022.1, from coordinate 30,430 downwards.
AGCAGGGCGAGGGTGAAGTTGTCCGGTCGCAGGCGCGACCCCCAGCGGGTCATGGTGGGCAGAGTCCTTGGTGCGGAGGGTTCAGGGTGAGGTGACCGGCGTGGCCAGGCGTTGGCGGGTGGCGGCTTCCAGCGAGGTCAGGCCAGCACGCTGGCCCAGCTGAAGGGCCTGTTCGGGGCTGGCATGTTCGTAGCGTGCGTTGACCAGGCCGAGCACGGCGCCGGCGCGGTTGCCGGACGTACAGTGCAGCAGCACAGGCCCCTGGCTCTGCCGCAGGGCCTGGTGCACGGCGCGCACGTTGGCGGCATCGAGCCCCTCGGCACCGGCCACCGGAATGCGCACGTAGCGCAGGCCCAATGATTCGGCAACGCGCGTTTCGTCGAACCCCCGGTCCTCGCCGGGCTGGCGCAGGTCGATCACGGTGCGCACGCCCTGCGCGGCAAGTTCGCGCAGTTGTGCGGCGGAGGGCTGGCCGCCGGCATACAGGCCCGGCCGGACTTCCCTGAGCGGGCCATCTGCGGCCAGGGCCGCCAGTGGCAGGCAGAGCGACAACAACAGCAGGCAGGTCAGGCGCAGCAGCATGGTCCTCTCCATGAAAACGTTCTGCCGCTACAGGCGCAGTCCGGCGCGCGCCTTTAGCAGCTCGCGCAGTTCGTACTTGTCAGTATCATCCAGGCCCTGCTGGCGCTGCTTTGCCAACAACTCCTCCAGACGTTGCACCAGCAGCTGTTTCTCCAACTGGGCCACAGCATCGTGCAGTTCCTGGGTCCAGCTGGCCTCGGTGCCGGGCAGCGTCTGAGCGGCCAGCGTATGCAGCGACGCCTGTTCCTCGCGGCCGTCGAAGTGTTCCAGCAGGGCGCCGGTGCTGATGTCCGGGCGCTGTTCGACCAGCCCCAGCAGTTCCAGCAGCAGTTCCACACCGGGCAGGCGAAGGCCCTGGAAGTGGTGCTGGCCGCCCAGGGTCAGCGCCAGTGAGGGCTGCTGCAGCAGCACAGCGATCGCGCCGCGCACCAGGCTGCGCCTGGCCACCGGCTGGATCGCCCGCTGTGGCTGGCGTTGCGGCATCGGCGCGCGCACAGACGGGGCGTTGCCGCCGAGCCCGGTCAGCTGCGCCAGCTGCTGCTTCATCAGGTCGCCGAAGGCACCGTCGGGAATCTGCGCCAGCATCGGCTTTGCGCGTTCGGCCAGGCGCGCCCTGCCGTCCAGCGTGCCCAGGTTGATCTCGCGGGTCAGTTCATCGAAGAAGAACTGCGACAGCGGCGTGGCCTGCTTCAGGCGCTCGTTGAAGGCCTCGGCGCCTTCCTTGCGCACGATGGTGTCGGGGTCTTCGCCATCGGGCAGGAACAGGAAGAAGGCCTGGCGGCCATCCTTCATGCGTGGCAGCACCGACTCCAGGGCCTTCCAGCCGGCGCGGCGGCCGGCGGCGTCGCCGTCGAAGCAGAAGAACACGTCCGGTGCGTTGCGGAACAGCAGCTCGGCGTGGTCCGGCGTGGTCGCCGTACCCAGCGTGGCCACCGCCTGGGTGACCCCGAACTGGAACAGCGAGACCACGTCCATGTAGCCCTCGACCACGATCAACCGCTCGATCTTCTGGTTGGCCTGGCGCACCTGCCACAGGCCGTACAGTTCGCGGCCCTTGTGGAAGAGCGCGGTTTCGGGCGAGTTGAGGTACTTGGGGCCGTCGTCCTTCTCGAACACGCGCCCGCCGAAGGCGATCACCCGGCCACGACGGTCGAAGATCGGGAACATCACCCGGTCGCGGAACTTGTCGTAGACGTGGCCGCGATCATTCTTGGAGAACAGGCCTGCGCGGTCGAGCAGCTTCATGCGGCGCTCGTCCTTGCCCAGCGCATCGCGCAGGCCGCTGTAGCCATCCGGTGCGTAGCCGATCTGGAAGCGCGCGCGGTTCGCTTCGTCCACGCCACGGCTTTCCAGATACGCGCGTGCCTTCTCGCTGCCTTCCAGATTCTTCTGGAAGAACCTGGTGGCGGCGTCCAGCGCCGAGTACAGCTCGCGGCTGTCGTCCTGCTGCTGGGGGCTGCGCGGGTTTTCGTTGCGCGGTACTTCCATGCCGGCACGCTTGGCCAGCTCATCCACCGCGTCGAGGAACTCGAGGCGGTCGTAGTTCATCAGGAAGCTGATCGCGGTGCCGTGCGCGCCGCAGCCGAAGCAGTGATAGAACTGCTTGGTGGGCGAGACCGTGAACGACGCCGAGCGCTCGTCATGGAACGGGCAGCGTGCGGCGTATTCCTTGCCCTGGCGCTTCAACGGCACGCGGCTGCCCACCACCTCGACGATGTCGGTGCGGGCGAGCAGGTCGTCGATGAAAGCGTCGGGGATACGGGCCATGGGCAACAGGGCAGGGCGCGGTGCAGGACCACGCGACGGAACCGGGGGCGGTCGGCCTAGTTTACCCCCTGTCGGGCACCTGGCTGGCGGTTGCCGGATCGATGCCGGCTGCGGCCAGGTGATGGCGCGCGCGCAGGCGCTCATCGATCACCGCCGTCATCAGGGCGCCAACGAAGAACACGACGGTGGCGTAGTAGATCCAGACCAGCGAGATCACCAGCGCACCCATCGAGCCGTAGGCACTGCCGGGGGCCACGGTGGCGATGTAGACGCCGATGCCGTAGCGGCCCAGTGCGAACAACGCCGAGGTGATGGCACCGCCGATGAAGGCCTGGCGCCAAGCCACGCGGCGGTCGGGCAGGTAGTGGTACATGAAAGCGAACCCCACCGCGTACAGCAGCAGGCTGGTGACGTAACCCAGCGCGGGGAGGATCGAGGGCAGTTGCGCGAAGGCCACCTGCAGTACCGTGGTGGCAGTCATCGACAGGATCAGCAGGAAGCCCAGGGCCAGCACCACGCCGAACGAGAACACGCGCTTGCGCAGCCAGGCCTTGAGGCCCTCCAGGCGCTCGCCGCTGGTGCGGAAGATGAGGTTCAGTGCGTTCTGCAGCTGCGCGAACACGGCGGTGGCGCCCACGAACAGCAGCAGCGTGCTCCACAGCCCTGCCAACGAGCCGACGTCGGGCTGGTTGTCGGCGTTCTTCAGGACGGTCTCGGCCACGATCGCAGCACTGCTGCCGGCCACCGAGCTGATCTGGTCGACCAGCGCCTGCTGTGCCGGCGGGTACAGCGAAGCGGTCAACCACAGCAGCAGAACCAGCAGCGGTGCCATCGACAGCAGGGCGTAGAAGGAAACGGAGGCTGCCTGGGTCAGCACGTCGACGTCGATGAAGCGCTTGGCCACCGCCATCGGAAAGCTGTCCTGCAGGCGCTTGAGGTACTTGTGCAGGGACACGGGAACGTTGGGCTCGGGTTCAACCATGGGTGTGGTTGTAGCAGGCGACCGACGAAGGTGCGGTGAAGCGGGTGCATCAATGGGGCCAGAGCCCTTTCGCGTTGCGAAAGGGATCCGACTCCGTGTACCGGATTACGCCAGCTGCTGCTTGACCAGCTTGGACACCAGGCCCATGTCGGCCTGGCCAGCGAGCTTGGGCTTCAGGGCGCCCATCAGCTTGCCCATGTCGGCCGGGCCGGAGGCGCCGGTCTCGGCGATGGCGGCCTGGATGGCGGCCACGATCTCGGCTTCGCCCATCTTGGCCGGCAGGTAGGCTTCGATGACCACGATCTCGGCGCGCTCGATCTCGGCGAGGTCTTCGCGGTTGGCGGCTTCGTACTGGCTGACCGAGTCCTTGCGCTGCTTGACCATCTTGTCGAGCACGGCGATCACGGCGGTGTCGTCCAGCTCGATGCGCTCGTCCACTTCGCGCTGCTTGATGGCGGCATTGATCAGGCGGATCACGCCCAGCTTGTGCTTCTCGCCCGCCTTCATGGCGGCCTTCATGTCTTCGGTGAGCTGCTGCTTCATGCTCATGAGGAACCTCGTGGTGGTAGGTGGGGCGGGGCGGATGCCCGAACCCGGAAACGCAAAAAGCCGGCGACGCTCGCGCGTGCCGGCTTCGGCTCCATCGCAACGGGCAGGCCCGCCGCAATGAAGATGCGTCCGATCAGTACAGGCGCTGACGCTTGGTGACGTCGCGCGACGAGCGGCGCAGCTGACGCTTCACAGCAGCGGCGGCCTTGCGCTTGCGCTCCTGGGTCGGCTTTTCGTAGAACTCGCGCTTGCGGGTTTCGGCCAGCACACCGGCCTTTTCGCAAGTGCGCTTGAAGCGGCGAAGAGCAAACTCGAAGGGCTCGTTCTCGCGGACTTTGACGCTGGGCATGGAATCTCCGGGACACAGTAGAACCGGGTCACGCCCGGCGAGCCGCACATTATAGCGGCGAATCGACAAACTGCAAGCGGCCAACCCTGAATACGGGCCGGCGGTTCGAAAGCAGTGAGATCTGCACGTCCCCCGAGGGGGCGGCAGGGGCGTCATAATAGCAGGCATGCGAGTCCTTGGCATCGAATCTTCCTGTGATGAGACCGGCGTGGCGGTGTATGACACCGACCTGGCCGGCAGCGCGGCCCTGCGCGCCCATGCGGTCTACAGCCAGATCGCCCTACACGCCGAATACGGTGGCGTGGTGCCCGAACTGGCCAGCCGCGACCACGTCCGCAAGCTGCTGCCACTGGTACGCCAGACCCTGGCCGACGCCGGTCTGGGTGTAGGCGATATCGATGGCGTCGCCTATACGGCCGGTCCCGGCCTGGTCGGCGCGTTGCTGGTCGGCGCCGGCGTGGCCCGATCGCTGGCCTGGGCGCTGGAGGTACCGGCCGTCGGCGTACACCATATGGAAGGCCACCTGCTGGCTCCGCTGATGGAAGACGACCCGCCGGAAGCGCCGTTCGTGGCGCTGCTGGTGTCCGGTGGCCATACCCAGCTGGTGGCGGTGGACGCGATCGGCCAGTACCGCCTGCTGGGCGAAACCCTGGACGATGCGGCTGGCGAGGCCTTCGACAAGACCGCCAAGCTGATGGGCCTGCCGTACCCGGGCGGCCCGCAGCTGGCCAGGCTGGCCGAGCAGGGCACGCCGGGCGCGTACCGCTTCGCGCGGCCGATGACCGACCGCCCGGGGCTGGATTTCAGCTTCTCCGGCCTGAAGACCCAGGTCCTGATGGCCTGGCGCGACAGCGACCAGAGCGAGCAGACCCGCGCCAACATTGCCCGGGGCTTTGAGGACGCGGTGGTCGAGACCCTGTCAATCAAGTGCGAGCGCGCGCTGGAAGCGGCCGGGACCAACGTGATCGTGGTTGCCGGCGGTGTAGGTGCCAACAAGCGCCTGCGCGCCCGCCTGCAGCAGATGGCCGAGCGCCTCGGCGGCCGCGCCTGCTTCCCGCGGCCTGCACTGTGCACCGACAACGGCGCGATGATCGCCTTCGCTGGCGCGCTGCGGCTGCAGGCTGGCCAGCACAGCCCGCCGAAGGTGGATGTGACCCCGCGCTGGGACATGGCGACCCTGCCGGCGGTGTGAACCGATAGCGTCGGGCCATGCCCGGCGGACGCATTACCGATGCACTGCCAACGGCGACGCCGCCAGCACGGTTGTCGCCCGCTCATGGCGCTGCAGCCAGCCCAGGGTGTGTGGGCAGCGGGCATGGATCAGCCGCCCGATCGCGGCCAGGTCGGCGCCGATGTCGCGCTCGAGGATGGGCTCGTGATGGGCGATGCGGTTGCGCAGGTGGCGGATGCGGCCAATATCCGCGTGGATGGCTTTCCGGATGACACTGGGGTGGGCGCAAGGCGCATGGCGCAGGACTCCGCTGAGTGCCGGTATCCACAGCGTGGAATCGAAGCGACATGTGAATAGCTGCTGCCAGAACACCATAGGCAGGTTGGCGACGATTTCAGGTGTATCGCTTGCGCGACTGGCAAGTTGTTCCAGTGCCGTGCGTGGAGAAGTACTGGACGAAGTTGGCAGCCTGCGTCTGAAGGCATCATTCCAGGGCCAACGTGGACCGTGCTGCCGAACAAGAACCATTGCCGCAGCGTTGCGGGTGACCACCTCGCACAGATGGACCGGCATCATCAGTGCACTGCACAGCCGCATGTTCCAGAGGTAGAGGGATTCGGCTGTGACGTCGGGGCCGCAGGTCGATGCGATTCTCTCGTAAGTAGACAGACGCTCCGCTGACAACGCGCGCCGCAGTACATCGTATGGAGCCATCGTCATGTGCGGTGAAGGAGGGATCGATGTTCGCGAGAGTGGGCGGCGGCGACCATCAGGGAACGTCCTTGTCCGCGCGGCTGATTTTCTGCGTTTTGCCTCGGACGAATACCTGACCTGTCCTGTCGGATTTGGCCTTGACCGGCGATCTGGTCCTTGCCTAATCTGCGTGCCTGCGCCACCGGGACTCGCGGCTGGATTCCAGCTCCCCCTGGGGACAAACGGTAGTACCAAAGGGCCCCGCTAGCAGGGCCCTTTGTTTTTTCCGGGCCGCCCCACGCCGGTGGCCCACCGCCCGTTCCGGGCAGGCTCACCGCCGTGCCGTTACCATGGCCGCCTGTATTCGTGCCGGTAAGCGCAATGGACAAGGTTTTCATCGAAGGGCTGACGATCGACGCCCTGATCGGTATCTACGATTGGGAACGACGGATCCGCCAGGACCTGGTGTTCGACCTGGAAATGGGCTTCGACAACCGTCGCCCCGCGGCCACGGACGACATCGCCCATACCCTGAACTACAAGGCGGTGAGCAAGCGCCTGGAGCAGTTCGTGCGCGAGTCGGAGTTCGGCCTGGTCGAGACGCTGGCAGAGCGCTGCGCGCAGATCGTGCTGGACGAATTCGACGTGAAGTGGCTGCGCCTGAAGCTGAGCAAACCGGGCGCGGTGCGCGGCGCGCGCGCGGTGGGCGTGATCATCGAACGCTCGCGGGACTGACCCGGTAAATCCGGCTGACGGCGGGAAACCCCGGTAGTGCCGGCCGCTGGCCAGCAACCTTGGCAACAACGAAACAGACAGGAGACAACTGATGGTGGATGCGGTGGTGGCGGTACAGTGGCTGGAACGGCTGCAGAACACACTGGAACCCTATCCCGGCGCCTACCTGGCGTTGATGATCTCGGCGCTGCTGATCGCGGCCGGCCTGGCCAACTGGGTGACCAAGCGCATCCTGCTGCGTGGCCTGCGGCGCCTGCTCAGCCGCCTCCCCGGCGCTGACACCGGCCGCGGCAGCCATCTGATGCGGGTGATCTCGCGCCTGTCCAACGTGGTGCCCAGCCAGGTGATCGCCTCGGGCATCCGCATCGTGCCGGACCTGCCGCCGGGCCTGGTCAGCTTCATCATCGGCGCCTGCCAGGCGTGGGCGATCCTGACCGTGGTGCTGGCCATCTCGCATGCGCTGGATGCGGCCAACGATTTGTACGAGCGCCGCCCCGAGGCACGCAACAAGCCGATCAAGGGCTACCTGCAGGTCGCCAAGATCGTCCTCTTCGTGATCGCCGGCCTGTCGATCGTTGCCACCCTGGCGGGCGTCGACCTGCGCTATCTGGTCACCGGCCTGGGCGCGGCCACGGCGGTGCTGATGCTGATCTTCCAGGACACCATCCTGTCGCTGGTGGCCAGCGTGCAGATCAGCGGCGATGGCCGGGTGCGCATCGGCGACTGGATCGAGATGCCCAGCCAGAACGCCGACGGCGACGTCATCGACATCGCGCTGCACACCATCACCGTGCAGAACTTCGACAAGACCATCACCACCATCCCGACCAAGAAGCTGGTGACCGAGTCGTTCAAGAACTGGCGCGGCATGCAGGAAGCTGGTGGCCGCCGGATCAAGCGCGCGCTGTACCTGGACCAGCACAGCGTCGGCTTCCTGGACGAGGGCGACCTGGCCTTCCTCGGCCAGTTCGCGCTGCTGCGCGACTACCTGCGCGACAAGGAACAGGAACTGGGGCAGTGGAACGGGCGCCTGCGCGAGCAGGGCATGGCCGAGGTCAACAGCCGCCGGGTGACCAACCTGGGCACGTTCCGCGCGTATGTGGAGCGCTACCTGCGCAGCCATCCGGGCATCCATACCGACATGACCCTGCTGGTGCGGCAGCTGCAGCCGACCACCGAGGGCCTGCCGCTGGAGCTGTACTGCTTCACCCGCAGCACCGCCTGGGGCGAGTACGAGGCCGTGCAGTCGGACATCTTCGACCACCTGCTGGCGATCCTGCCAGCCTTCGGGCTGCGCGTGTTCCAGGCGTCCAGCGACGCCATGTTGATGGCCGGGCAGCGCCAGTTGGCCGGCTCGGAGTAAGCTGCGGTGGCCCCGGCGGAGCCATACGGACCCCGCTGGTGGCTGAAACTGAATGAAGAAACCTCTCGCCAAATGGCTCGGGATCGCTAGAATGCCGGGCTTGTAAACGTTTTCATCAAGGACTGCCGGTGGCCTCCGAACGCATCGAATCCCTCATTGCCCAGATGACCGTCGAGGAAAAGGTCGGCCAGCTGGGTGTCTTCGCGGACATGGTCCGCCCGTTCGCCCCGGACGTGAACCCGGAAGCCAACGTGCGCAATGCCGACCAGGTGCTGCAGCAGGTGCGCGAGGGCAAGGTCGGCTCGCTGTTCAATGGCGTGGGCGCCGAGCTGGGCCGTCGCATCCAGCAGGTCGCCACCGAGGAGAGCCGCCTGGGCATCCCGGTGATCCTGGCCGCCGACGTCATCCACGGCATGCGCACCGTGTTCCCGATTCCGCTGGGCGAGGCCGCCAGCTTCGAGCCGGACCTGGCCGAGCGCACCGCGCGCGCCACCGCCATCGAGGCCACGGCCGCTGGCCTGCACTGGACCTACGCCCCGGCCGTGGATATCGCCCGCGACCAGCGCTGGGGCCGTGGCGCCGAAGGGGCCGGTGAGGACGTGGTGCTGGGCTGTGCGTTCGCCGCCGCCCGCGTGCGCGGCTTCCAGGGCAGCGACCTGCGCGCCGCCGATTCGCTGCTGGCCACGCCGAAGCACTTCGCCGCCTACGGCGCGGTGATGGCCGGCATGGAATACAACATGGTGGACATCTCGCCGCAGACCCTGCGCGACGTGCACCTGCCACCGTTCAAGGCCGCCTTCGACGCCGGCGCGATCACCGTGATGTCCTCGTTCAATGACATCAACGGTGTGCCGGCCAGTGCCAACGCTGAACTGCTGACCGACATCCTGCGCGGCGAATGGAAGTTCCCGGGCGTGGTGATCTCCGACTACACCGCTGACATGGAGCTGGTCGCCCACGGCTATGCCGCCGACGACCGCGATGCCACCGCCAAGGCGTTCACCGCCGGCCTGGACCTGAGCATGCAGAGCGGCTTCTATGCTGAGCACCTGCCGGGCCTGGTCGAGAGCGGCGAGGTGCCGATGGCGGTGCTGGATGAGGGCGTGCGGCGCATCCTGTGGCTGAAGGAAACCATCGGCCTGTTCGACGACCCGTACCGTTCGCTTGACCCGGCACGCGAAGCCGATACCTCGTACCTCGACGCGCATGACGAACTGTCGCGCGACGCCGCGCGGCGTTCGATCGTGCTGCTGAACAACCGCGACAACGTGCTGCCGTTGCAGAAGACCGGGCAGAAGATCGCGCTGATCGGCCCGTTCGTGCAGGACCGCGAGAACATCGAAGGCTGCTGGACGCTGTTCGGCGACAAGCAGCGTTACGTGGACCTGGAGACCGGCGTGCGTGCCGCCATCGGCGACGAAGCGATGCTGGAAATCGTGCCGGGCTGCGAACTGGAAGCGGCCATTCCGGGCGGTACCGAAGCGGCGGTGGCTGCCGCGCTGCGCGCCGATGTGGTGGTGCTGGCGCTGGGCGAACCGCAGCGCTACAGCGGCGAAGCACAGTCGCGCGTGGAGATCACCCTGCCGCCGGCACAGCAGGCGCTGGCCGAGGCCGTGGCGATGACCGGCAAGCCGCTGGTGGTGCTGCTGCGCAATGGCCGCGCGCTGGCGCTGCAGGGCGCGGTGCGCAATGCACAGGCTGTGGCGGTGACCTGGTACCTGGGCACGCAGACCGGCCATGCCGTGGCCGATGTGCTGTTCGGCGACTACAGCCCGTCCGGCCGCCTGCCGGTCAGCTTCCCGCAGGTGTCCGGCCAGCAGCCGTACTTCTACAACCACCCGCGCACCGGTCGCCCGGAACTGCCGACGATGTCGGAGTTCAAGGCCCGCTGGCGCGAGATTCCGAACGAACCGCTGTACCCGTTCGGCCATGGCATCGGCTACACCACCTTCGCCTACGGCGTGCCGCAGCTGAGCACTGCACAGCTCGGCTGGGACGACACCCTGACCATCACCACCACGCTGACCAACACCGGCAGCGTTGCTGGCGAGGAAGTCGTGCAGCTGTACATCCACGACCGTGTGGCCAGCCGCGTGCGTCCGGTGCGCGAACTGAAGGACTTCCGTAAGGTGGCACTGCAGCCGGGCGAGTCGACCGACGTGGTGTTCACCCTGACCCGCGAGCAGCTGGCGTTTACCGGCCGCGACGGCGTGCTGCGTGCCGAGCCGGGCCTGTTCGACCTGTGGGTGTGCGCGTCCTCGGCGGCTGGCGAAGCGGTGCAGTTCGAACTGCTGAAGGCCTGATCAAAAAAAAGGGGACGGAGGGGATTAAGTCGTTTGTGCCACTAACGACTTAATCCCCTCCGTCCCCTTTTTGTTGCCGTCACTGTGGCGGCGCTACCATCGGGCTTCCTGTTTCGATGGAGTGCGCGTATGCGCCGGATGGCCTACCTGATTCCCGCTCTGCTGCTGGCGGCCTGTTCGCAGCCTGAGCCGCCGGCGCAGCCTGCGGCGGATGCGCCGCCGCCGATGGAAGCGAACGCGGCAGCGACGCCTGCCGCTGAACCGACAGCGCCGGCTGCTGGACCCGCCGACTTAGCACCGCCCGCACCGGCAGCCGAGGCGCCCGCCGAGGATGCGCGTGCGCGCATCGAGTCGCTGCTTGGCGATGCCGCGCAGTTCGAGAAGGTCTTCAATGCGTTCAAGACCGCCGTGGTTGGCGGGGATCGCGCTGCGGTGGTCGAGGAAGTGCGATTCCCGTTGAACATCAGCGGCGGAAAGAAGATCTCCGGCCCCGGAGAGTTCCAGCGCAACTACGAGAAGATCATCACGCCGGAGGTGGTCAAGGCAGTGTCCGAGCAGGACTTCGGCAAGGTGTTCGTCAACCAGCAGGGCGTGATGATCGGCAGCGGCCAGGTGTGGTTGAGCGGCCAGTGCCTGGACCAGGCCTGCACGAAGACCGAGGTGAAGGTCATCACCATCCAGTAAACGCAGACGGCCCCGCGTGCGGGGCCGTTTGGCAAGGTGGTGCCGGCCGCTGGCCGGCAACCGCAGGATGTCGGAAGGATCCAGGTGCGGGCCAGCGGCCGGCACCGGCGGGCATCAGGTCTTCGGGGTGAGCTTCAGCAGGCGCGCCTTGCTGCCGTCTTCCAGCAGCCACAGGGCGCCATCCGGACCCTGTTCCACTTCGCGGATGCGCTCTCCCATGCTGAAGCGCTCAGCTTCGCGCGCGCCGTCGCCATCAAAGGCCACACGCACCAGCGAGGTCGACGACAGGCCACCGATGAAGCCGCTGCCCTTCCACTGCGGGAACAGGTTGCCGCTGTAGATCACGAAGCCGGCCGGCGAGATCACCGGCGTCCAGGTCACCTTCGGCGCGGCGAATTCCGGTCGCGTGTCGTGGTCGGGAATCGGCCGGCCGTCGTAATGGTCACCATTGGAAACGATCGGGTAGCCGTAGTTGGCGCCGCGCACGATCAGGTTCAGTTCGTCGCCGCCGGCCGGGCCCATCTCGTGTGCCCACAGCTTGCCGTTCGCGTCGAAGGCCATGCCCAGAATGTTGCGGTGGCCCAGCGACCACACCTGCGCGGCAACGCCGCCCTGTGAGGCGAACGGGTTGTCGGCGGGCAGGCTGCCATCGTCGTTGAGACGGATGATCTTGCCGAGGTTGCCGCCCATGTCCTGCGCCGGATCGAACTTCTGGCGCTCGCTGGAGCTGATCCACAGCTTGCCGTCCGGGCCGAAAGCAAGGCGATGGCCGTAGTGACCTTCACCGCTCACCTTCGGGCTCTGTCGCCAGATCACCTTCAGGTCCTTCAGCTGGCCGGCACCGTTGGCGTCCAGCGCCAGCGTGGCACGGGCCACGGCAGCGCCGCGGGTGTCCAGCGTGCCTTCCTCGGCATAACTGAGGTAGATCACGTGGTTGCTCGCGAATTGCGGGTGCAGGATCACGTCACCGAAGCCACCCTGGCCGCCGTAAGCGACCTTCGGAACGCCGGTGATCTCATGCTTCTGGCCGCTGGCCAGGTCCAGGTGCTGCAGCTTGCCGCGCTTTTCGGTGACCAGCAGGCTGCCGTCCGGCAGGAAGGTCATCGCCCACGGCTGGTCGAAGCGGCTGATTTCGGTGGCGGTGAACGGGCGCTGGTCGGCAGTGGTGGAGGCTGCGGGCGCTGCGGTCTGGGCGCCGTTGGCGGCCGGGTCGGCGGCATTGCAGGCGGAGGTGGCAAGGATCGGCACAAGGCCGAGGGCGAGCAGCAGGGGCGTGCGGGTCATGGGTATCTCCAGTGCGGGGATGCGGATGGCCGGGCTGTCCCTTGTATACCACCGGCGCCGTGAGCGTCGTGGCCCGAAGGTCCTGCGACCCCTGTGCGAGCGCGGCGGGATCGTCTAGGGTGGTCACGCCCGGGCAAAGCGTGCCCGTCTGCCTGCCAAGGATCTGCAATGAACACTGCCATGCCCCACAAGCCCTCCACCGCCTTCATCGCCGCCTCATGGGTGGCCCTGCTGCTGGGTGCGGCGGCCTACCTGATCGGTCTGTTCAACGCCACGATGGCGCTCAACGAAAAGGGCTACTACCTGACCCTGCTGCTGTTCGGCCTATTCGCGGCGGTGTCGCTGCAGAAGAGCGTGCGCGACCGCGTCGAAGGCATTGCGGTGAGTGGCCTGTACTACGCGCTGTGCTGGTTCGCGTTGCTGTCGGCGCTGATGCTGCTGCTGGTTGGCCTGTGGAATGCCACGCTGGCACCGAGCGAGAAGGGCTTCTATGGCATGGCGTATGCACTGTCGCTGTTCGGCGCGGTGGCCGTGCAGAAGAACACCCGCGACCTGATCGCCGCCGGTGGTGGCGGGAGCAAGCACGGCGCGATCGTGCCGCCGCTGCCGGAACAGGAGTGATCGATCCGGTGTAGAGCCGAGCCATGCTCGGCTCAGTCGAGCATGGCTCGACGTTACAGACGTGGTGCGAGAGCCGAGCGTAGGCCCGGCTCTACAGAAGCATGGCGCTATCGCTTCAACAGCGGGTCCGCCAGGTGCGCTTCGTCCCAGCCACGGCGCACGGCATTGCGTGCCTGCGCCCATTCCAGCCGGCTGCGGCCACGTTCATTGGCCCAGCGCGATTCCAGCTCGGCTTCGACCTGTTCGTAGGCGCGGATCATGTCCTGCGCACGCGCGGCGTGGCCGATGCGGTAGGCCGGCTCGTAGTCCTCGAAGAACAGCTGGTCGTCGTAGTACAGCTCGGCCGTGTAGCGCTCGCGCCAGTAGTTGCTGACCGCATCGCGCGGCGTGCTGTCGTCCGGTACGCGGCCGGGAATCTGGTACTCGGTCATGGAAGGCTCCGTTGTGGACGAAGCCTGATCGTGCCTGCGTGGCGGTTAACGGCCCGGTCCGGCAGCGTGATCACCAGATCAATCCGCCGGGCATGGCCCGGCGCTACCGGTCATCCGGCGTCGGCATCCTTGCGCGGCAGCTTGTAGATCACCGCGCCGATGGCGAACGCGATCAGTGCAGCTGCGATGTTCTGCCAGCTGGCACTGGCGAACAGGGCCAGGCACAGCAGCAGCGCCAGTACCGGAATCAGCGGGCCACCCGGCAGTTTCAGTGCGCCCGGCCGGTCCGCATAGCGCTTGGCCAGCACCAGTACCGCAGCGGCCGTTCCGATGTAGGCGAACAGGCGCGTGGTCATCGACAGCAGGGCCAGCTGCACGAACGAACCGGACAGGGCCAGGCCCAGCGCGATCAGGCCTTGGCACAGGATCGACGCGGCCGGCGTGTGGAAGCGCGGATGCACCTGCGCCAGGATCTTCGGCCCATAGCCATCGCGGGCCAGTGCGAACAGGAAGCGCGGGCCCATCATCATCGTGTTGCTGTTGGTGCCGAGGATGGAGATGGTGGCGCCGACCGTCAGGATCAGCGCCAGTGCTTCGCCGCCGAAGCCGGCAGCGGCATCGGCCAGCGGCGTGGCCGAGCTGGCCAGGCCGGCCAGCGTGCCCTGTGCCACCACCTGCACCGCGCCGTAGATGACGGTGACGGTGATGATCATGGTGATCAGCGCGAACGGAATATCGCGACGCGGATTGCGGTACTCGCCGGCGGCGGCCGGGATGTTCTCGAAGCCGGCATAGGCGTACAGCAGCAGCAAGGCGGCCTCGCCCATGCGCTGCAGGTCATGCGGGTCCGGACGCTGGCCGGAGAAGGCCAGCTGTGGGTCGATGTAGAACGCACCGATGGCCACGAACAGCAGCAGCGGCAGCATCTTGCCGATCACCAGCACCACGCCGGTACGCGCGGCCGAGCGCACGCCGATGATGTTGACGCCGGTCAGGAAGCCCAGCGACACCACGATCACCGCGATGCGCCCCATGCCGGCACCGGCCCACGGCCAGAAACGCGCGACGGCATCGGCCAGCGCGTTGCTGAGTGCGGCCGCCGAGCTGATGCGGGTCAGCCAGATCATCCAGCCGATCTCGAAACCGGCGAAGCGCCCGAACGCCTCGCGTGCATACAGGTAGCTACCGCCGGGTTCATCGAAGTAGCTGGCGGCCTGCGCGTAGCACAGCACCAGCAAGGTCACGACGATGCCGGCGGCGACCACGCCCCACAGGCTGAAGGGGCCGAGCAGGGCGACGGTGGCGGCCGGCAGGAGGTAGATGCCGCTGCCGATCACATCGTTGATCGACAGGCCGACGATCTGCCAGCGGCTGACCGCGCGTTGCAGCTGCGGTTCGTCCTGCGTGCTCAACGGACGTCTCCGGCCAGCGCGGGCAGTTGCCACTGCGCCTGCAGGCGCTTGTACTCCGCGCGCGGCAGGAGCACGAAACGCGGCGCGTCCTGCGGCCGCAGCCAGTCCAGCAGTGCCTGCATGCGTTCCTGCGGCATGGCCGTGCAGCCGGCGGTGGCCTCGCCGGGCTGGCGCCACAGATGGGCGAAGATGCAGCTGCCCTTGCCGGGCTGGTTGTCCGGGTTGTGGGCGATCACGAAGCCCTCCCGGTAGCGCACGTCGCCCTTGTTGTGCAGATCCAGCCGCATCGGCTCGGTGGAGCCCTTGACCGCTGCATTGCCGACCTTCTTTTCATCAACGATGCGGTTGTAGAACGGCGAACCGGGCACGTCCATGCAGTAGCTGCTGTCCAGCATCGGCTGGTAGGGCATGGCGGTGCCGCGGCGGGTGACGGCATAGCCGAACGCACTGCCGAGCGCGAATATGCCGGCCGGGCTGCGGCCATCGCCTTCCTGCTTCTGCGGGCCGTCGGCCTGCGCCGGGTGCAGGCCCAGGCCCCAGGCACTGCCGGTGCGGCCGAGCGCCACCGGGAACGCCTGTCCATGCGCGTGCCAGCCCTTGCCGTCGCGCACATAGGCCTGCAGTTGCCCCTGGGTGCTGTCCCAGCCTTCGCTGGTGACCACGATCAGCTGGCGCGCGCCATCCAGCGGCGCCGCGTGAACGGACACCGCCGTAGCAAGCAGCAGTGCAGCGGTAGCGAGACGGACCAGTGATTTCATCAACAGGTGCTCCGGTCAGGAATCCAGCAGGTGGTCGATCCGCTCCAGGTTCACCGCAAGCTGCTGCTGGCGGTCCGGATTGGTGTGGCAGAGCAGCACGAACAGGAAATCGAGCAGGGCGTGCATGGCGCTACGGTACAGCAGCTGCGCGACCTGCGGCGTGCGATCGTGCGCGCACACCACCAGCGCTGCGTCAGCATGCGCGCGCAGCGGGTTGGCGGTATGGCGGGTGATGGAAATCATCTTGCCACCCATGTCCTGGAACTGGCGCGACAGCTGCGATAGCTGCGGCAGGTTGCCGAATTCGGAGAACACCAGCAGCGCATCGCCCGGGCGCGCGGCCGAGAGGTTGGCCAGCATCAGGATCGGGTCGGTGTGGGGTACCACCAGCAGCCCGAGCAGCGACAGCCGCATGGCAAACTCGCGGGCGAACAGGCCGTCGTCTCCCAGGCCGTACACGAACAGCTTGGGCGCACCGTCGAGCAGCTGCACGATGCGCTCGATCTCCGCGCGTGGATTGGCCTGGCGTGTTTCCTCCTCGGCCTGCGCCTTGCTGCGGCGCAGCGCCTCGCCCAGGCGCAGGTAGTCATCGCCGCTGTCGGGTTCGTCGGGCGCCTGCTGCGGATCGGCACCGGCGCGGGCGACGTCCTGGCCGATGGAGTACTTCAGGTCCGGGTAGCCCTTGAAGCCGAGCTTCTGGCTGAACTTCACCACGCTGGACTGGCTGATGCCGAGCGCACTGGCCAGCTGCTGTGACGAGTAGTCGCGCAGCAGGTGGGCGTTGTCGAGGATGAAGTCGGCGATGCGGCGCTCGATGGCCGACATCTGCCCGCGCTCGGTGCGGATCTTCAGCAGGGGCGGCATGCGGGGTGTCCGGGCATGTGTGGGCGCGTTGCGGCTGGCAGCGTAGAGCGTGTCATGGAATGGGTCGAGCGGGTTCCAGCCTCGAAGAGGTTACGGAGCGCAGTTGTTGCTTTTGACGTTGAGTCCGCCTTCAAGCGAGCCGGGCACCGCAGGTCCGGCGAGGGCGAAGAGGCGCGGGTGTCTGAGCGTAGCGAGTTCCCGCGCCGTCCCTCGACGGGCCGAGGAGCGCAGGGAACCGGTGCGTAGCACCGGCTCGCGGCCGGCGGAGCGTTTCTTCTGGTTACTTTTCTTTTCGCGAAAAGAAAAGTAACGCGCGACCCAGCGCCAGTGGCACGCAACGTCAGCCGCAAGGCAGAAATCAACCCAGCATCTCCAGCCCACGCACTTCGGTGATGCCCAACCCCGGCACGTCGCTGATGCTGATCTCCGATTCGTTGAAATGCACGCCGCCGCTGACCGGGTCGAACTGGCCCAGCGAGGGACCGTCGAGGTCAACCTTGGTGATCACATCACTCTTGGCCACGGCCAGGTGCACGGCTGCGGCCACGCTGATGCTCGATTCGATCATGCAGCCGATCATGCACGGCACGCCGTAGATGCCGGCGATGTCGGCGATGCGGATCGCGTTGGATAGGCCGCCGGTCTTCATCAGCTTGATGTTGATGATGTCGGCCGCGCGCTGCTGGATCAGGTCCATCACCTGGCTGGGGCTGAACACGCTTTCGTCGGCCATCACCGGCGTGTTGACGCGGTCGGTGACGTACTTCAGGCCACTGATGTCCGCGGCCTTCACCGGCTGCTCCAGCAGCTCCAGTACCACGCCGGCTTCCTCCAGCGTGCGCATCGCATGCACCGCCTGCTTGGCGGTCCAGCCCTGGTTGGCATCCAGGCGCAGCAGGGCGCGGCCTTCCACGGCGGCATGGATCGCCTTGACCCGTTCGATGTCCAGCCCGATGTCCTTGCCGACCTTGATCTTCAACGACTCGAAGCCGCGTTCGATCGCTGACAACGAATCGGCCACCATCTTGTCGATGTAGTCCACGCTGATGGTGATGTCAGTGGTGATCACCGGGTCGCCGCCGCCGAGCATCTGGTACAGCGGCGCACCGTGCAGCTGCGCCCACAGGTCGTACAGGGCGATCTCCACCGCGGCCTTGGCGCTGGTGTTGCGCTCCATCGCGGTCTGCACCAGCGTGCACAGGTGGTTGAGGTTGACCACGTCCTGGCCGATCAGGCGCGGGGCGATGAAGTGGCGGACCGCCTCGATGATCGAGCCGTGCGTATCGCCGGTGATCACGGCGGTGGCCGGGGCTTCACCATAGCCGGTGTTGCCGCTGTCGGTGCGGATCAGCACCACCACGTCTTCCACGGTTTCCACCGTGCGCAGCGCGGTCTTGAACGGTGTCTTCAACGGCACGCGCAGCATGCCCAGTTCGATGGCGGTGATCTTCATTCGGGAGTCTTGGCCCGCAGGCGCTGGATGTTGGTGATGCGGTCGATGTAGCGGACGGTGTCGCTGGCCATCATCGGCTCCAGCGGCGTGACCGAAACACCATTGAGATGGGCCTGCACGCGCGTGCCGTCGGCACCGAACCAGCTGCCGCCCGCCGTATCGTGGATCACCCAGGTGCGGCCGTCGACGTGGCCGATGGCCATCATTACGTGGCCGGGGATGTAGACCAGATCGCCGACCTTCAGGTCGGTGACGGCACGGTCGCGCAGTGCCTTGCCGTCCTTGCCGGTGAACGGCAGGCGATCCAGTGCCGGGCTGACCGCCTGTGCACTGGTATTGCGCGGCAGCAGCACGCCGAAGCTGCGGTAGATCTCGGAAACGAAACCGCTGCAGTCGCGCGTGTCGTAGTCGTGGCCCCAACCGTAGCGCTCGCCGAGGAACTTGAAGGCCTGCTGCAGCAACAGGCGTGGGGTCAGCGGCAGGTAATCGGCGGCGGTGTCCTGCGAGCGCGGCAGCAGCGCTGGTACCAGCTTCAGGCGGCCATCGGCTTCGCGCACCGGCAACTGCACCACCCACGAGGCGTGGGCCTGCTGGCCGTTCACCGGTTCTGAAGCGGGCCAGTCGGCCAGCACCGGCAGGCGCACGCCCATGTCCAGCTGCAGGCGCGATACGCGCGGTTCCTCCGGGGTGTAGGCGGTCTGCGCGGTCGCGCCGGTGACGATCCGGTACGGGCCCTTTGCGCCGTAGCCGAGCACCGTGGCCTTGTCGCCGCCGGCGATGGCGTCGGCTTCGATCCACGCGCTGTAGCGCTCGCTGTGCACGAACAGCCAACGGCCGTCGGCGCTGCGGTGGACCACGGCGACCTTGTCGCCGGGGAACAGTGCCGATTCCTGGAAGCGGTCGATGTCGGTGTCACCGGCAGTGCTGAAGACCCGCTCGCGGGTGGGGAAGGTACGCAGTGCCGCGCGCTTCACCACCAGCCCGTAGGCCGGTGCCACCTTGGCAGGGATCGCATCGAGGCCGAGGTTGGCTTCGATCGCGCTGCGCAGCGCGGGTGCGATCGCCTGGCCCTTGTCGTTGTAGAGGGCGCGGGTGGGCCAGCTCGACAGCGCGGTGATGCTGGCGCGAGCCGTCGCCGCATCAAGCTGGGCGGGCAGTGCGGCGAT
Source organism: Stenotrophomonas sp. Sm10 (assembly GCF_030985515.1). Lineage (NCBI taxonomy): Bacteria > Pseudomonadati > Pseudomonadota > Gammaproteobacteria > Lysobacterales > Lysobacteraceae > Stenotrophomonas > Stenotrophomonas sp. Sm10. The sequence goes on along the minus strand of NZ_JAPTFO010000022.1, from coordinate 11,263 downwards.
GTCCTGGATGTGGCTGTCCTGCGCCCGCATCCGCGCGTTCTGTGCTTCGATCTGCGCGCGATCCAGAATCGGCGCATCGGCGTTGTCCAGGCGCGCGGCCCAGTACTGCGGGGTCAGATAGGCCTCGTGCAGGCCGATCACATAGGGCAGCGGCGCACCCGGGTCGGGCCGTGGGGCCGCCTGTGCAAAGGCCGGAGCGGCCAGCAGGCACAGGGCCAGGGTCAAGCGGCGCGGCCAATGCCGGTGCCGTTCGCGGAAAGCCAGGCTCATGCGGTGCACACCCTCCTCGAATGCCTGTTGGAATATTTATTCCTTTCGGCATGGAAAGCAAGAATAAATTATTGACCGGCATCCCGGCCCGTGTTACACAGCCATTACCACCCGCGCTGGGGAAGTGTCGCTGTGGATCCTGCCGTTCGCAAACCGCGTCTGCCTGCCGCCGCCGGCCTGGGTGCCGTGTTGCTGCTGTGGGTGTCGGCCACGCACGCGACGGATGGGCATAGCAGCCAGCAGCGGGCGCGCCAGACGCAGGTGATCGACCTGATCGACAGCGGTCGCTTCAGCGATGCCGAAGCGCTGCTGGCAACGGCAGGCGATACCACCGAGGGGACCTTCCAGCGCGAGCGCATGCGCCGCATCCGCGTGGATTTTTCCCTCGGCGAAAACGCCGCCAAGGACGCCGTGCGCCGCTGGATTCCCGATCTGACCGACGAGGAATTTGCGCGCTGGGACCAACTCGGCCTGATCGAGCATCTCGATACCGATGGCGAGCGTTGGTACTTCAAGCGCGCACCGTCGAACCTGTTCCTGCTCAGCGACGAAGCACGCGCGCGCCGCCGCACGGATGCACCGATGCCGCCTCCGGGCCCCAACGAAGTGCTCAACGCCCACCACGCAGGCGTGGTTGCCGCGGCCGAACAGAGTGGCCAGGCGTCGGTACTGCCGCAGCGCTACGAATTCACCCAGTCGCTCACGGTGAAATCCGATGTGGTGCCCGCCGGTGAAACGATCCGCGCGTGGATTCCGTACCCGCGCGAAATCCCCGGGCAGCAGGAACAGGTGCAGTGGCTGGGCAGCACCCCGGGCAAGGCGCGAGTGGCACCGGCCAGTACCCTGCAGCGCACCGCGTACCTGGAAGCCAAGGCAGTGGCTGGGCAGCCGACGCGCTTCGAGATCCGCTACGCGGTCACGATCCTCGCCCGGCATACCGCGATCGACCCGGCCAAGGTACAGCCAACCCCGGCTGATCCGGCCTTGAAGCCCTATCTGGCCGAGCAGCTGCCGCATGTGCGCTTCACCCCGGCGCTGAAGCTGTTCTCCGACCAGGTACTGCAGGGCGAGACACGTCCGTATGAAGTGCTGCGCAAGCTGTTTGCTGCCGTGGATCGCATTCCCTGGGCCGGTGCGCGCGAATACTCCACGCTCAGCAACATCAGCGATTACGCGCTGCATGCCGGCCATGCCGACTGCGGCCAACAGACCCTGCTGCTGATCGCGCTGCTGCGCATGAACGGCATTCCCGCGCGCTGGCAGTCGGGCATGGTGTTCTCCGGCGATGGCAGCGGCTACAACAACCTGCATGACTGGGGGCAGGTCTACCTGGCGCCGTATGGCTGGCTGCCGATGGACGTGACCACCGGCGCGCTTGCCAGCGATGTGCCTGCACTGCGCGATTTCTACCTGGGTGGCCTCGACGGCTACCGCATCGCCTTCAACGACGATTTCGGCCAGCCCTTCGTGCCGGCCAAGCAGCACTTCCGCTCGGAAACGGTCGACTCGCAGCGCGGCGAGGCCGAGTGGGCAGGCGGCAACCTGTACTTCGACCAATGGAGCTACGACTTCCAGTGGCGGGTACTGCCAGCCAGGCAACGCTAGCGCGACACACCGCATTCCACACCATTCAATTCTTGCAGGAGAGAGCAGGGGATGAAGGCTTACAGCATCAAGCGGGCGGCGTTGTGCGTCGCCCTTGGGGCGTGTCTGGGCGTAGTGCTGCCCGGCATCGCGATGGCACAGAACGTGAGCGGCGCAGTTGCCGGCCGTGCAACCGCGGGCGACCAGGTGACCGTGGTCAGCAACAGTACGGGTCTGACCCGTACCGTCACCGTCGGCGCCGACGGCAGCTACCGCCTCGGCCAGCTGCCGGTAGGTGACTACCAGCTGCAGCTCAGCCGCGATGGCCAGAAGCTGGGCGATCAGATTGCTGTCAGTGTGGCAGTAGGCGGAACCACCACGGTCAACCTGGCCAGTGGGGGCGGCGTCACCAATCTCGATGCGCTGCAGGTGGTCGGCACCCGCGTGGTCAACCGCGTGGATGTCTACTCCACCGAGACATCCTTCAACATCAACCGCCAGGAGATCTCGCGGCTGCCGGTGGCGCAGGACCTGTCTGCGGTCGCGCTGATGGCGCCGGGCGTGGTCGGCGGCAACTCGTCATTCGGCGGCCTGTCATTCGCTGGTTCATCGGTGGCCGAGAATGCGGTCTTCATCAATGGCCTGAATGTCACCGACATGTATACCCGTCGCGGCTTCAGCACCGCGCCGTTCGCCTTCTTCAAGGAGTTCCAGGTCAAGACCGGTGGCTACTCGGTCGAGTTCGGCCGTTCCACCGGTGGCGTGATCAATGCGGTGACCCGTTCGGGCAGCAACGAATTCGAGGGCGGTGTTGAAGTCACCGCCGAGCCCAGTGCGTGGCGCGCCAGTGGCGGCGATCATTTCCACCGCGACGGCACCCCGCATTCCTACGGCAGCCGCGACAACAACTCCTTCCTGAAGACCAACGTGTGGGGCTCCGGCCCGATCGTCAAGGACAAGCTGTTCCTGTTCGCGATGTACGAAGACCGCAGCGACAAGGGACACAACACCTCGTCCGATGGCAGTACCTGGTTCAAGAACGATTCCGGCAACGGCTTCTGGGGCACCAAGCTGGACTGGAACATCAACGACAACCACAGCCTGGCGCTGCTGGCGTTCTCGGATGAGGGCGATGTCACCAATGCGTCGTACGGTTACAACTGGAACGCCGACCAGCTCGGCGCCTGGGGCGGCGATTCGGTCACCGAGACCGGCGGCCGCAACTGGTCGGCCACCTACACCGGCCACTTCGGACAGAACTTCACCGCGCGCGCCATGGTCGGCCAGAACAACCAGCGTGCGTTCACCAATTCATCGCTGGATCAGGCCTGCAGCCCCGTGTTCACCGACAGTACCTACGGCCCGCGCCTGGGCAAGCTGCAGGGCCTGCGCGCAGGCTGCCACCCCACGGGCACGGCAGTGGCCGAGCGTGACGATACCCGTGACGTGGCGCGACTGGACTTCGAATGGCAGCTGGGTGACCACCTGCTGCGCTTCGGTGTCGACCGTGAGCTGATGACCACAAAGCAGTCCACCCGCTACCCCGGCCCGACCGAACTGAGCTACACCGCCTACGTGGCGCGCCCCGGCGATGAAGTCTGGGACGGTGCCAATGCCTACGTACCGGCTGGCGTTACCGAAATGCTGCGTGCGCGCAACCGCAAGTCGGGCGGCACGTTCGAGACCGAAGCCAATGCGCTGTACGTGGAAGACATCTGGAACATCACCCCGAACCTGATGCTGAACCTGGGCGTGCGCTGGGACCGTTTCGAGAACCGTACCGCCGCCGGCAAGGCGTTCATCAAGATGGATGACCTGATCGCACCTCGCGTCGGCTTCTCGTGGGACATGCGCGGTGATGGCAGCACCAAGCTGTTCGGCAACGCCGGCCGCTACTACCTGCCTGTCACCAACAACATCAACGTGAATTTCGCAGGTGGCCTGACCGACGAGTACAGCTACTACGTGCTCAATGGCTGGGAGCGGAAAACCTCGCCGACCGGCTCACCGTACATGGCACCGGTCGTCGGCCAGCAGATCGGTCCGACCGACACCCGCATGAACACCGGCGGTGCCGACCTGCGCCAGAGTGTGGATCGCGACCTCAAGGCGGTCTACCAGGACGAGTACATCCTGGGCTTCCAGAACATGATCAACCAGGCATGGTCGTGGGGCGTCAACGCCACCTATCGACGCATGACCCGTGCGCTGGACGACATCCGCATCAATTACACCCCATGCGGCCCGACCCCCAGCACGCTGTGGCCGATCGCCAACCCGGGCGAGAGCCTGACGATCTGGGGCGACAGGAGCATCGGCTGCGCCAACGAAGGCTGGATCACCATTGACACCGCCAACAGCGGCTATCGGAAGGGCGGCAGCGGCGAGGTGATCGGTTACTCCAAGCCCAAGCGCACCTACAAGGCACTGGAGTTCCAGATCGACCGTGCCTGGGACGAGAAGTGGATGTTCAACGCGTCCTACCTGTGGTCGAAGAGCGAGGGCAATTTCGAAGGCCCGGTGAATTCCGATACCAACTACGGCGACACCGGCATGGTCCAGTTCTGGGACCATCCGGCCACCAACGAGCGCTATGGCGTGCTGTTCAACGACTTCCGCCACCAGTTCAAGCTGCGTGCCGCTTACGCGCTGAACAAGCAATGGTCGTTCGGTACCACACTGCAGGTGCAGTCCGGTGGCCCGATCACTGCCTACGGCGTGATGTGGCCAAACGATTCCATCGCCGGTGGCAGTACTTCCAGCGAGGGTAGCGGCGGTGGTACCGGCTGGCTGTGCGTGGCCAACTGTTCGGGCCCGTACAACCAGCGGCAGTTCGAGTACAGCCCACGCGGTGCGTTCGGTCGCCTGCCGTGGACCTGGACCATGGGCGCCAACGTGACCTGGCGTTTGCCGGTGGAGGGCATCGATCTCAGTGCACGGCTGTCGGTGTACAACCTGTTCAACAACCAGAAGACCATCAACGTGCACCAGCGCTATGAAGCGCAGCCCGGCCAGTACCGCGAAGCGACGTTCGCCACCGGGACGCGCTGGCAGGCCCCTCGCTATACCCAGCTGGTGGTGACCTGGAACTTCTGAGGCCACGATCCGCGCCGCCCACCGTGACGGCGCGGGCAATGGAGGGGCTGCGCGCATGTACCACCTGCTGATCGTCGCGGCGGCACTGGCCGCACCGTCCGCTTCGCCGACCGATATCGCCTCCCTCGATGCCGACGTCGCCGCTGTGGTCCAGCACGAGCACCTGCCCGGGCTGGCCATGGCGGTGGTCGACAACGGGCAGGTGGTCTATCGCCACGCCGAAGGCGCGCGTGGCGACGGCGGCCGCATCGACCAGGACACGCTGTTCAAGATCGCCTCCAACAGCAAGGCGATGACCGCCGCGCTGCTGGCGCGGCTGGTGCAGCAGGGCAAGCTGCGCTGGGAGGATTCGGTGCAGCAATATCTGCCGGGCTTCCGCATGCACGATGCGTGGGTGGGCGAGCAGATGCAGGTGCGCGACCTGCTGATCCACAACAGCGGCCTGGGCCTGGGCGCCGGTGACCTGATGCTGTGGCCGGAACCGAACGCGTTCACCCGTGCGGACATCATCGCGGGGCTGGCGCACCTGAAACCGGTCAGCAGCTTCCGCAGCCGCTACGCCTACGACAACCTGATGTACGTGGTGGCCGGGGAAGTGGCGGCGGCAGCGGGTGGCAAGCCTTACGACCAGCTGATGCGCGAGCAGGTGTTCGAACCACTGGGCATGACGCGCTGCCAGGTGGGGGCGTGGTCGGTGAAGCGCGTGGGCAACGTGGCGCAGCCGCATGCCTGGCGCGGTGATCGCAACGCGGTAGTGAACGGGGATGGAGCGATCAGCCCGGACCTGCCGTCGATGGCGGCCGGCGGCATCCGTTGTTCGCTGCGCGACATGACGCGCTGGATGCAGGTGCTGCTCGATCCCGCCCTGGCACCTGGCTGGTTGGACGCTGAGCAGCGCCGTACGCTGTGGACCCTGCACATGCCGATGGCGCTGGGTGAACGCCAGCGGCGTTGGGACAACGCGCATTTCTATGGCTACGGCTATGGCTGGCGGGTGTCGGACATGGATGGGCAGTGGAAGGTGGCGCACACCGGCACCCTGTCGGGCATGTACTCGTCGCTGGCACTGTTGCCTGACCGCGAGGTGGGCGTGGTGATGCTGATCAACGGTGAAGGCGAGGATGCGCGCACCGCATTGATGCAGGCCGCACTGAAACGCTTCACCGCCCCCGATGATGCGCGCCCGGCGATGGAATACCTGGCCGAACTGAAGGCGGACCAGGCCGCTCGTGCGGCAACCGGGCACCAGCGGCCGCCGACGTCGGACGCGCGGCAGGCGTCGGCTTCCGATCTGCCGCGTTGGCAGGGACGCTACAGCGATCCCTGGCTGGGGCCCGCATCGCTGTGCCCAGGCAAGGACGGCCTGCGCTTCAGCGTGGACAAGTCGCCCCGCCTGCAGGGGGCCGTGCTGCAGCTGCAGGGGCGCTGGCTGCTGCGCTGGGATACGCTGGGTGACGATGCACAGGCGTGGCTGCGGCCGGGCGAGGGCCCGGCACCGACACTGGACCTGCGCGCCATCGATCCGGACATCGACTTCAGCTATGACTTCCAGGACCTGCATTTCACTCGTACTGGCGATTGCCCTGGCGGCGACCACCGGCGCCGCTGAGCCACCGCGCGTTTCACCGGCCACCGACGCGGCCAGCGCCGGACTGGTGGAGATCCGCACGCTGTCGCCGCGCATCGACCTGGATATCCGTTATGCGGGTGCCAACAACTTCACCGGTGCGCGCGTGCCCGGCTACGAGGCGCCATCGTGCTACCTGCTGGCGCCGGTGGCAAAGGCACTGGCACAGGTGGAACAGGACCTGCGCGCCGATGGCTTCGGCCTGCGCCTCTACGACTGCTACCGGCCGGTGCGTTCGGTGCAGGCGTTCATGGCCTGGGTGAACGATCCGCGCGAGCTCTCGCGCAAGGCGCAGCAGTACCCGGATCTGGACAAGCCACGCCTGCTGGCTGACGGCTACATCGCCGAGCGCTCCGGCCACAGCCGCGGTGCCACGGTGGATCTGGGCCTGCTGGATTGCCGCAGCGGTGCATGTGCGCCGTTGGACATGGGCACTGACTTCGACTTCTTCGGGCCACGTGCGCATACGCAGACGAGCGGGCTGAGCACTGTGCAGCAGGCGAACCGCCAGCAGCTGGTGCAGGCGATGGCGCGCCGTGGCTTCGTCAACTATCCGCAGGAGTGGTGGCATTACACCCTGCAGCCCGAACCGGATTCCGGCACCGCGTACGACGTGCCAGTGCTTTAGGCGGTATCGGCAGGGCACCGCCCCGCCTCTGACAGTTTCCCGCGTGGTCCGTTGTAGAGCCGAGCCCATGCTCGGCTGCTCCTTGTTCAATCGTCGAGATATTCGATTTGGATGGAGATTCATCCACGCATGGCGTGGATCTACTGTGGCTACCGGATCGGGTCCGGGGCAGATCCCTTACACTGGCCGCCTCTTCATCCCTGCCCACCCGATGAACCTTCCTCTGCACTTCGGCCTGCTCGGTACCCTGGAAGCTGGCGCCATCGCCCTGCTGGTCGGGCTGCTGGTGTACTTCCTGTGGTTGCAGCTGTGCCGGCTCCTGCACTGGACAGCGGGGCATGCGATCGGCTGGTCCTGCGTCATCGCCGTGATCATCTCCGCCGGCATCGATGCATGGAAGCTGTTCTACATGGGCATCGTGCGGCTGGAATCGCCGCTGTACGCGCGCATCTTCCTGGCCACCATCCACGATCCCAACGAGCTCGGCAGCCGTGTGGTGCTGGAAATCGCCGGTGCGCTCGCCGGTGTTGCTCTTGCATGGGTGTTGTTCAGTTCGCGGTCATCGGAAAAAACCGTCGACTGACGCAGGTTTTTCGTTGCCTGCCGGTTAAATGCAGAGGCGCTGAATGCGCATCTTATGAGCCACTCACTTCACCCTAACCACCGCGCTAAAGCATGCGTGGAGGCCAGTGGTTAATCGCGCGTGTGGGCGCCGGTCGCGGCGCAAAATCGATTCAGAAACGCGGTGGCAGGGTAGGTGCCGTGCGGAATCAACACGCCGCGCAACACCACCCAATCGGTAGGAGACACCCCTGATGACTATTCGCAACCGCAAGCCCCTGATCGCCCTGATCGTCGCCGCCGGCAGCGTGCTGGCCATCCCGGCGATGGCCCAGTCGGCCAAGCAGCAGGCCGCGCAGGCACAGAACGAGGCCGCCCAGGCGCAGCAGGCAGCGGCACAGGCGGGCCAGGCGGCTGACCAGGCAACCAATGCGGCCGCAGCGGCCTCGGCCCAGGCCAACGGCGGTGGCCAGACCTGGGCCAGCATCGATACCGATGGCAACGGCACCATCAGCAAGACCGAGGCGCAGGTGAACGCCGGCCTGGCCCAGGTGTTCGACCAGGCCGATACCAACAAGGACGGTGAGCTGAGCGCCGATGAGTACAAGGCCTATGTGGCCGCCCAGCAGGCCGGCGCCGGCGGCGCAGCGCAGGGTGCGCAGGGCAGGTAAGACCCGTATCGGGGCGTATGGGAACCCGGGCGGCTTCGGCCGCCCGGGTTTTTTTCGTCACCACGGCCCCTGTATCCTTGCGCGATGAACACCTCCACGCCTGCGCCGTCGCGCGCCATCGGCCTGGTCGGTTTTGACGGTGACGATACGCTGTGGAAGAGCGAGGACTACTACCGCAAGGCCGAGCAGGATTATCTTGACCTGTTGTCGCGCTACGTCGACGTGCATGACACCCAGACCGCGCGCCACCTGCTGGAAGTGCAGCAGCGCCACCTGGGCACCTTCGGCTACGGCGTCAAGAGCATGACCCTGTCGATGATCGAAGCGGCCATCGACATCACTGGCCAGCGCATCGAGGCCAAGGACATCCAGCGCATCCTGGATATCGGCCACGACACCCTGCGCCACCCGGTCGAGCTGATCGACGGTGTGCGCGAAGCGGTGGCGGCCATCGCCGAGCACTACCCGGTGGTGCTGATCACCAAGGGCGACCTGTTCCACCAGGAAGCGAAGATCAAGGTCGCCAACCTGGCCGAGCTCTTCCCGCGCATCGAGATCGTTTCCGAGAAGGACCCGGAGACCTACGCCCGCGTGCTGGCCGAATTCGACCTGCCGATGCAGCGCTTCGTGATGGTCGGCAACTCGCTGCGCTCGGACATCGAGCCGGTGGTCACCCTGGGTGGCTGGGGCGTGCATACCCCGTACGCAGTGACCTGGGCCCACGAGACCCAGCATGGCGTGGCCGACGACGAACCGCGCATGGTCACTGCCGATACCGCCCACGACTGGCCGGCCGCACTGGCGGCGATCGAGGCCAAGGCCGCTGCGGCCTGACAGGGCCCGTCGGCTGCGGCAGAATCGGGGCATGAACCACCGACTGCGCGCGCTGATGTTGTCCCTGCTGTTGGCGCCGGCCACCGTGCTGGCCCAGCAGACCGCCGAGCGCTCAAGCGCCTACGAAGTGGACACCGGCGACAGCTGGGTCGATGCCCAGCTGCGGGACATCAACCATTACGCCGAACGCTACCCCGACGCTTTCCTCGACGAAGTGTCGCGCTATGCCGACGTGCCGCGTGGCTACATCAGCGCGCTGTTCACCACCCACGGCTGGCAGGCCGGAGACATCTATTTCGCCTGCTTCTGGGCCAAGGCCAGTGGCCAGACCTGCCGCGACAGCGTGCGTGCCTTCAGCCAGGACCCGGAGGGCGGCTGGGAGGCGGTGGTCAAGCGCATGCCCACCAAGCCGGACAATCTGCACTACCGGTTTCCTTATGTTGCTCTGCGTATCGCCGCCGCCGGGCGCTCCGGCGACAATACGGTTCCGAGCTGTTCCCCGTTCCCGTAATCGAGTGACTGATGAGCGCCTCTTTCGTTTCGCCTGATGTGATCCGCCGCCTGTTTGCGCAGGCCATGTCCCGCATGTACCGCACTGAAGTGCCGCTGTACGGCACGTTGGTGGAACTGGTGGAGCGGATCAACGCGCAGGTGCTTGCCCATGACCCGGCGCTGGCCGCGCAGCTGCAGCGCAACGACGAGCGTGCGCGGCTGGATGAAGAGCGTCATGGCGCGATCCGCGTCGGCACCGCGCAGGAGCTGGCGACGCTGCGCCGCCTGTTCGCGGTGATGGGCATGTACCCCGTCGGCTACTACGACCTGTCGGTGGCCGGCGTGCCGGTGCACTCCACCGCGTTCCGCCCACTCACCGGCGCGGCGCTGGCACAGAATCCGTTCCGCGTGTTCACCTCGCTGCTGCGCCTGGAACTGATCGAGGATGAAGCGCTGCGTGCCGAGTCGGCGAAGATCCTGTCACGCCGCCGCATCTTTACCGACGGCGCACTGGCACTGATCGAGCAGGCCGAGCGTGACGGCGGCCTGTCGCAGGCCGATGCCGAGCGCTTCGTCGATGAAGCACTGGAAACCTTCCGCTGGCATGGTGACGCCACGGTCGACCTGCCGACCTACCGCGCGCTGCACAACGCGCACCGGCTGGTGGCCGACGTGGTCAGCTTCCGTGGCCCGCACATCAACCACCTGACCCCGCGCACGCTGGACATCGACGCGGCGCAGGCGGCAATGATCGAGCACGGCATGGCGGCCAAGGCGGTCATCGAAGGTCCGCCGCGCCGTGCCTGCCCGATCCTGCTGCGCCAGACCAGCTTCAAGGCCCTGGAAGAAGCCGTTCATTTCCCGGATGCCGAAGGTGGTGACGCCGGCACGCATACCGCGCGCTTCGGCGAGATCGAACAACGCGGCCTGGCGCTGACCCCGAAGGGCCGCGCGCTGTACGACCAACTGTTGTCGCAGGCCCGCGACGCCGGTGGCGAAGGCAGCACCGGCGGCGACTACGGCCAGCGCCTGCAGGCGGTGTTCGCCAGCTTCCCGGATGACCATGACACGCTGCGCCAGGAAGGCCTGGGGTATTACCGCTACCAGCTGACCGACGCCGGCCGCGCCGCGCCGGAGCGCGTGGCCGATCTTCCCGCTGAAGTGCTGGTGGCCGCCGGCCTGGCGACGGCTGACCCGATCGTCTACGAGGATTTCCTGCCGGTCAGCGCCGCAGGCATTTTCCAGTCGAACCTGGGTGGCGAAGAACAGCGCGCCTATGCCGCGCATGCCAACCGCGAGGCCTTCGAGCAGGCATTGGGCGTGGCGGTGAACGACGAGTTCGAGATCTACGAGCGGCTGCAGGCCGAATCGCTGGCGGCGCTGCGCGGGTAAACCGCTTGCCGTGGAGCCGAGCGTGGGCTCGGCTCTACAGGGATTCTGCGGAGCGGCCCCTTTGTAGAGCCGGCCGCTGGCCGGCTGTTGGGGAAGCCGGCCAGCGGC